>JAIRTJ010000102.1 GCA_031254995.1 Eubacteriales Family XIII. Incertae Sedis bacterium | reverse complement strand
ATCGCGAAACGCGATTTGGCTTGGATATTGTTTATTCGTTTAAAAAGGAGACAAAATAATGGCAGAAGAACGATTGGTTGAAAAAGACGAAAGGACGCTAACGAGGGGTATCATGCCTTGGCATGTCTCTCTCATAGCGCTCGGAGGTATTATTGGATCTTGTTATTTTCTTGAATTGGGACTTACTTTTAATGAAATGGGGCCGGGCGCGATCTTGATTACATACGCCGTCGCGGGATTGACGATCTACGGCGTCATGCAATCCTTCGCCGAATTGCTCGTCAACATTCCTCGAAGGGGCTCTTTCGTGTCGTATACGCGCGAATTCATGGGCGATACGGCTTCGGCGGGCATCGGATGGGCGTTTTGGGCGAACTGGGTTTGCTATATCCCGTCGGAGGCGTTGGCTGTGTCCATCTTCGTCAACGCGTTGGTCAAGGATATCTCAGGCTTTGAGCCGGGCGTGTGGCTTACATTCCTGTGGGGCATTTTGGCTCTCGCGTTGCTCACATTCATAAACATATATCAGGTGAAATGGTTCGGTCATGTGGAATCCATCATGGCCATCATCAAGATATTCGCCATCATCCTGTTCATCATCTGCGGCATATTGATCTGGCTCGGCGTGATGGGCAACGGCGGCAGCTTTGCGGGAGACGGTCAGTCGATAGAGGTTGAAAAGGGATTCCTCGGATTGAAAGTACCCTTAGGCGGAGAGGACAGCGTACTTCATCAGCTGTTTCCGAGGGGCGGCCTCGTGATGATCACGCTGATGATCTGGACCTTGGTCAACTTCCAGGGATCAGAGATCGTGGGTCTGTCAGCCGCCGAGACGCAGAATCCCGAGGTAAACGTACCTCTGGCCTGCAAGCGCGTCGCTTATCGGATTATCCTCATCTATCTGGTGCCGATCTTCGTGCTTTCGTTGATCATGCCTTACTACGCCGCGACTTTGGACAGCTCGGTGTTCGCCCAAGCGTTGGCGACTTACGGCTTCGGTTGGGGGTCGCGAATATTCACCATCGTAACGCTCATCGCGGCGTTCTCGTGCGCAAACTCGGGATTTTACGGTACGGTGCGTTCGCTGTACGGCCTGTCGGTCGAGGGGCTTGCTCCGAAATTCCTCTCGCGGTTGAATCGGTTCAACACGCCGCAAAACGCGACGCTCTTCACTCTCGCGTTCATCTGGCTGGTGTTCCTCGTGAGCTTCATCATCACGTCATTCGGGTACATGGGCGGCGAAAACGGCGTGCTCTACACGGCGCTTGTCGGCATCGCGGGCTTCACGGGAACCCTGTGTTGGGTCGGTATCCTCTATTCGCAGATCATATTTCGGAAGAGGCTCGTGCAGCGCGGCTATGATCCGCAGGAGGTTCTCACCGTAAAGGCGAAATGGTATCCGTGGCTCGAATGGTTCGCGATCATCGTGCAGGTTGCCGCAATGGTGCTTCTCGTCTTCGAAGAAGGGGACGGACTGCCGATATTCATCGCGTCGATGGTTATCATCATCATCCCGATCATCATATTCCGCATTCAGAAATCGAGAGGGAAGATCCGGACAAACATCGTGATCGGGGCGGACGAAGTCACATTTGACGAGAAGTTCCCCGACAAAAACGCGCGGACGGAATAGGATCGCGACTTCTGAAACGGCGAGCGCGATCAGACAAGAACAAACAAGATCAAACGAGAAGGCGACGGCGAGATTTCACCGTCGTCTTCCTTTCGGTTGTCGTCTCCTTTTGTCTGCCGCGCGATTTTTTCGCGCGGCGAAAACGCGCATGGCCCATATCATAAATGACTTCGCTTGCGCTTCACATTTATGACCCGACAACCGAAAGATGCACGGTTGTCGTCTCCTTTTGTCTGCCGCGCGATTTTTTCGCCTGCGGCGAAAACGCGCATGGCCCATATCATAAATGACTTCGCTTGCGCTTCACATTTATGATATAATACCTTATAATATTTTCGGGTTATAGTTTAGAGGGGCGTGCGTTTCCCGTCTTCGGCTTTTGCGGTCGATGCGGCGCGGACTGCATTCGGATCGGTTCTGCGCCTATGGGCGATGCGCCTTGACAGAGAATATCGGATTTGCGTGTGAAAGAAACGGGAATAAAAAATCTGAGAAATCAGGCGGTATTGTACGGCTTTGCGATTATGGCGCTTTGCGCGGTCATTTCTCTGCCCGTGCTCGGGTTCGATCCGCTCTTTCTCGGCGGCTTGGTCTTGGGTTCCGCGGTCTCCTCTCTGAATATCGCCCTGCTGACGGCGTTTGCGGAGCGGGCTGTTTTGAGCGGACGGATGCCGGCCGCGATCATCGGATTCGTCTTGCGCATCGCGCTGTACGCCGGCGCGCTCGGTCTTTCTTTTACGATGTTGGGCGTCGTCGCGGGCATCGGGACTTCAGCTGGATTTTTGACGACGCATGCGGCAGTGTTCTACTTGAACGGCATAAAGCCTCGCATATTCAAAAAAGCCGATCGTGAGGATCGGGATGCCGTCGTTCGAGAATACGTTCGGGATGATGCGCCGGACAAACGCAGATATCTTTTAGTTAAAAGATTTTCCATGACGAAGTATCGTGGCGGAACGACCTATGTGACGCACAGAAGATTTCGAAAACGGAAGGGTGTCGGAGGACGGCGAAATGCATGATATCGAAAACCTCGGTCCGCGAATAATCATATGGTTCGATTCCGGCCCCTTAAAGGGCTTGTATATTACGGAAACGGTGTTTTGGGCAATCATCGTAGCCGTCGGTGTAACGGTTTTCGCCTTGCTGATCTCGCGGCGTTTGGAGCGGGACCCGAAAGGAGCGCAGGGCATCGCCGAACTCATCGTGGAATACGCATATAAGATCGTGGGCAGTACGATGGGCAAGCGAAATCTCTCTTTTGCGCCGTTCATCGGCACGTTGTTCCTCTTTCTCTTGTTTGCGAACGCGCTGGGGCTCCTTGGCTTCAGGCCGGTCACGTCTGATTTAAACGCGACATTTGCGTTGGCCGCGCTCGTATTCATACTCATTCAGTACAATTCCATAAGATCAAGAGGAATGAAGGGCTATTTGCACCATTTTTGCGAGCCGTACGCGATTATGATTCCCATCAAGATATTGGAAGAATTTACATTTCCTATCAGTTTGAGTTTTCGACTTTTCGGAAACATATTGGCGGGCGTCATAATAATGGCGTTGGTGTTTACGGGACTCGGCTATCTGTCCGAAGGGATATTGCACTTGCCGATCCCTTTGCTTGAAGGCGGGTTCCCGTTGCCCTTGAACGCGTTTTTCGATATTTTCGAACCGATCCTTCAGTCTTTCGTGTTTTCGATGCTGACGATGACCTTTATCGCAAAGGCCATCGCCTCGCATGATGACCATTGACCGGGATGATCCGGGCGCGGAGCGGACGAGGTTTGCGTGTTCGAGAAGAGACACAGAGTCTCGCGGAATATATTTGTTTGTTGGGTTTTAGCCGTCATGCGGCGGAACGGAGGAAATTATGACAGGAGTAACACCGGAAGCTTTTGTATTGGGATTGTCGGCCATAGGCGCTGCGGTCGTCATGTTTGTCGGATTCGGCGTGGGTCTCGCGCAGGGACTCGCGACGGGCAAGGCCGTGGAGAGCATCGCGAGGCAACCCGAAGCGAAGGGCGACATTATGACCACGCTGATCACAGGTCTGGCGATGACGGAGACGTCGGTCATTTTCGCGCTCATCGTCTCAATGGTCTTGCTGTTCGTGAATCCGCTCGTCGGAAAGCTGTAAAGCGTCCGAGGATCGGGGACAAGAGAGGAAATTATGCATAGCGCACCGCTGATCACGCTCAATTGGACGCTGCTCATGGTTCTCGTCACCTTTCTCATCCTGTACCTTATTCTCAAGAAATACTTTTTTGAGAAGGTGCGAAGCTTCATGTTGGCGCGGGAACAGAAGGTCAAGGATTCGTTTGACAACGCCGAGTCGGTAAACCGCGTCGCGGAAGAGCGACTTGCGGATTACAACGAACAACTCGCAAACATCGAGGAAGAGCGGCGGGAAATCCTTCGCGCGGCAAAAGCGCAAGGTGAAGACAGCGCGCGCGAGATCGTCGACGAAGCTGAAAGGCGGGCGAGTCTCATGATCGCCCAAGCCGAAAGCGAGATCGAGAGGGAGCGACTTCACGCCATCGAGACCATGCGAGAACAGATCGCGATTTTGGCGATCATCGCGGCCGAGAAGATCATCGAGCAGAAATTGGACGCCGCCGAACAGCAGTCCATCATAGACAACGTCATTCGGCAGGCGAGTGAGCGAACATGGAAAATCTGACGGCGGACGCCGTATACGGCGAAGGCTTGTTCGGCGCGGCATCGGACATTGACAACGTCGAGGGAATCGGACGGGAATTGAAAGTCGTCGCGGATATTTTTCGCGAATATCCGATGTTTTTCAATCTGCTGAAAACGCCCACGCTTCCCACCGAGGATCGGAGAGCCGTTGCGGAGCGCGTCTTCGAAGGACGAATTTCCGAGGAATTGCTCAATTTTCTTCGGATTCTGATCGACAAGCGACGCATCGGTTGCATACGCGGGATCGCGAAGGCGTATGAACGCTTGAGCGACGAGCGCGAGGGTTTCGCGAAGGGTCTGATTTATTCCGCTGTAATGTTGACGGAGGAACAGATCGGACGATTCGAGGAAGAAACGGGAAAGCTGTTGAAAAAGCGCGTTAGATTGCGCAACGAACAGGACGCGTCACTCATCGGGGGCGTACGCATCTATATCGACGGGAAGCTGATCGACGCCAGCGTAAGGGGCAGATTGGATTCTTTGAGGGAAAGCATTTTGCGGCAATAAGCCGCGCAGGAAGCCGGAAAACGGACGACGAGCCGGACGAATTCGACGAGAAAATGTCGTTTTCTATCCGCGCTTACGATCCGAATCGCGCAGGCGGAGGGAGACGCATACGATGAATCTCAAACCGGAAGAGATAAGCGCTGTAATAAAGGAACAGATAAAAAATTACAAATCGGAATTGAACGTATCCGACTTCGGTACGGTGATACAGATGGGCGACGGCATCGCGCGCGTGTTTGGCCTCGCAAATTGCATGGCGGGGGAACTGTTGGAATTCACAGGCGACACCTACGGCATGGCTCTGAATCTCGAGGAGGAAAATGTGGGCGTCGTCGTCATGGGCGAGGACAGTCGCATTCGCGAAGGCGACGTCGTTAAGCCTACGGGGCGGGTCATGGAAGTGCCTGTCGGCGAGGCGTTGATCGGCAGAGTGGTCAATTCGCTCGGTCAACCCCTGGACGGGAAGGGCGGCATCGCGGCGAAAGAGACGCGACCCATCGAGTATCCGGCGCCCGGCGTGTTGCAACGAAAATCCGTCAATGAGCCGCTTCAGACCGGCATCAAAGCCATCGACTCCATGATTCCCATCGGCAAAGGACAGCGAGAACTCATCATTGGGGACAGACAGACGGGCAAGACGACCATCGCTGTGGACACCATACTCAATCAAGCGGGTCGTGACGTCATATGCATATATGTCGCCATAGGCCAAAAGAAATCCACGGTGGCGCAGATGGTGCAACAGCTGGAAGACAAAGGAGCGATGAAGTATACCATCGTGGTCTCCGCAACGGCGAGCGAAGTCGCGCCGTTGCAATACGCCGCGCCCTATGCGGGTTGCGCGATGGCGGAGCATTTCATGTATCAAGGAAAGCACGTCCTCATCATCTACGATGACCTTTCCAAACACGCCGTGGCATACCGCGCCATGTCGTTGCTTTTGCGCAGGCCGCCCGGCAGGGAGGCCTATCCCGGAGATATATTTTACCTGCACAGCAGACTGCTTGAACGCGCGGCGAAGTTGTCCGATGAATTGGGCGGCGGTTCGATCACAGCGCTTCCCATCATCGAGACTCAGGCGGGCGACGTGTCCGCGTATATTCCTACGAATGTGATTTCCATTACGGACGGACAGATATTCTTGGAGTCGGATCTGTTCTTCTCGGGGCAACGACCTGCCGTAAACGCGGGCATATCCGTGTCGCGCGTGGGCGGCAACGCGCAGATCAAGGCGATGAAAAAGGTTTCCGGCGCCGTCAAATTGGAGCTTGCTCAATATAGGGAATTGGCGAATTTCTCGCAGTTCGGCTCCGATATCGACAAGGAGACGAAAGCGCGCTTGGATCATGGCGTCGTCCTCATGGAGGTCATCAAACAAAGACAGTACAATCCCGTTCCCGTGGAACATCAGGTCATGCTGTTTTACGCTGCGGTCGGCAAATACCTGGACGATCTTCCGCCCGAGACCATCGCGGAGTTTGAAAAGGGTCTGTACCCGCACATGGACGCCCTCCGGCCCTCCGTGAGCAAGGCGATACGCGATACCGGCGTCTTGGACGCCGCCGCAGAGGAGGAGTTGAAAGCGGGAATTGCGGAGTACAAAGTGGCATTCAAGAAGCGGATTGAGGGGTAGAAGGCGATGGCCGGCAACGGAAGCGTGCAAGATATCAAACGCCGCATTCGAAGCGTTACAAGCATCGAACACATTACGAACGCGATGAAGTTGGTCTCGGTCGCGAAGTTGCAAAGAGCCAAGGCGACCTTTGAGAACACGCGGGAGTATTTTCATTATGTGACGGAGTCCATTGAAGATATCTTCAACAACGTGAACGATGTGCCGACGAGATACCTTAAATCCTCCGACAGGGAGATCAAGACCACTTGCTATGTCGTCATCACCAGCAATCGGGGCTTAGCCGGCAGCTTTAATTCCAACGTCATCAAGCGAGCGGAGACCGAGATCGCGGCGGATCCCGAAAAGCCGTACATCATCGCCGTCGGGAGCAAGGGACGGGACTATTTTCGCAGAAGGGGTTGCGAGATACTGAACGAATACCTTCGTCCCCCTGAAA
>JAIRTJ010000072.1 GCA_031254995.1 Eubacteriales Family XIII. Incertae Sedis bacterium | reverse complement strand
ATCCGAAATACGCCTCGTCCACCTTCGATTTTCCGCCATCCGTGTCCCCGGAAACGAAGATCTCATACGACTCGTTCAGAATCGTCTCCATATCGTTCGCAACCTCTCCCCACGTCTCGTAATCCGACGCGTAAGCCGTCGCGGGAAAAATGTTAGCAATTGCTAACAACAGAAGAGTCAATACCGTAATTTTCTTTCGCAATCGGGTTTCCTCCCATTCTTGCGCGCCTTGCGCCTTCGTTTCGTGTCGGGATTTCCGCTTCGCACGGGATCTTTTCGTCGCTTCCCATACGTTAGCACACTCTAACTTTATTGTCAAGAAAAATCGACCCGGCTCTTTGACAGCTTTAGCGCGATTGCCGACCCTCATCCCCGTGCACCCTTTCGCGAACCCGGGATCGCGCTTGCAACGCCGATTCACGGAGTCGAGGCAAATCGAATTTTAATCGAATTTAAATGCGGGACTTCGGGAAATCGTGTATAATGTAGCGACACACGTTTGAGGAAAGGACCGGCATAGGCGCATGGACAAACGAATCATATTCTTTTTGCTCAGTCAAAATCTGTCGACATTCGGCACGTCTGTGGTAGGGTATTCCATTATGTGGCACGTAACGTTGGAGACATCCTCCGGCATGTGGATCACATTTTTCACACTCGCCGCATCCGCGCCGTTGCTCGTCACCTCTCTCGTGGGCGGCGTACTCGCGGACAAACACAACAGAAAATATCTGATCATGCTTTCCGACGGGTTTTCCGCGCTGTCGACCGTCATTCTCATCGTGTTTTTCCTCGCCGGGGGCAGAAGTCTCACGGTGGTGCTCGCATTGTCGATACTTCGCTCCGCGGGCAACGGCTTGCAAATGCCCGCGGTCACGGCTCTGTATCCGCAACTCGTCGAAACGGAAAAGCTCACGAGGATACAGGGGATCAATCAATCCGTTTCATCCGTGCTCATGTTGCTCTCCCCCGCCGTCGGGGGACTGTTGTTGGGATCCGTCGGGCTGATCGGCTCTTTCTTCATCGACATCGCGACGGCCTCGTCCGCCATACTCGTGATGGCAACGATCAAAATCGAGCGCGTCCCGAGCGAAACCAAACAGGAATCGATCTTCAAGGAATTGCGGAAGGGTATGCGCTTCATCGCCTCCGAAAAAATGTTGCTAAAATTGATGTATTTTTACTCAATTTCTATATTTTTAGTTACGCCGGCGGCGGTGCTGACGCCCCTGATGGTGCGGCGAAGTTTCGGAGACGCGGTATGGATGCTCACTGCCAATGAGATCGTTTGGACGTTGGGAATGCTTTTCGGCGGAGTGTTCGTATCCGTAAAAGGGAAATTCGCGGACAAGTTGAGAACCTCCGCGATCAGCGTCATATGCTTTGGGATCTTGTTCGCGCTCCTCGGCGTCGCGCCGAATTTTCCGATTTATCTGGCATTCATCGGCCTCTCCGGCATCTTCATGCCGATCCTGAATACGGCGGGAACCGTCTACATCCAAGAACGCGTGCAAGCGGATATGCTGGGAAAGGTTTTCTCGCTGATCATATTCATCGGGAACGCGGCAATGCCCGTCGCCATCTTGCTGTTCGGGCCGATGTCCGACGTCGTTCGCATTGAGCATATTCTCATCGTCACCGGAGCGCTCCTCGTCGCGGTCGGTTGCGTGTTCATCGCGAGCGTTTCGCGCCGGACGACCGAGCATTGATTTTACCCCGCAAATAGGCGACTTTGTCGCGCAGACCGCCTCACGCTGTTTCGATCCGAGGTTGTCGCTTGACAGTCGGTTAGCAATGGGTTACAATTGCAGATGGTTAGCTATAGCTTACTCCGTTTGGGGAATATGCACGAAAATGAGGTCTTCTATGGTAAATCGCATCATCACAGGCATTAGCGCGATCGTCGCGGGACTGCTCATCGCTTTTGGTCCTCAGTATCTTTTCAGATTATGCGGACCTTCGCCGGACGGGCATTGGATGGTCTGCCATTGGACGGGCCGCGCGGAGATCGGAGTCGGGCTTCTGATCGCGGCGCTCGGCGTGGGATTATTGATCTTCTCATCCGAACAAGTACGTCTCGGAATCAGCGCGGCGATCATCCTCGCGGGCGTCCTCGCCTTGCTATTGCCCGCAATTTTGATCGGCGGTTGCGCTTCGGAAGGCATGTCCTGCCGCCGCATCTCGTTCCCCGCGATCACGGTGATCGGATCGCTCACAATCGTCGGATCGGCGTTCAACGCGCTCCGACTGTTTCGCGCCAAGGAAGAAAGGATCCGCGTTTAAGTGTACGGACGACCGCACTTCATATTCTCGGATATCGCCGTCTGCAATCTGAAAAGAAGTCCGTTTCGCACCGCGGGACTCATATCGATCGTCGCCCTTCTTGCCTTCATGCTGTTCGGCGGCTCTTTGATCTCATGCAGCTTGTTCAACGGCGCCGACGGCTTGGCAAAGCGACTCGGCGCGGATATTCTGATCGTCCCAAAGGGATACGATCAAAAGATCGAGGGCATCCTGCTCAGGGGTGAGCCTTCCGCTTTCTTCATGGACGCGGCGTGGCTGGGGAAAATCGCGCATTTTGAAGGCGTTCGCGCCGTGTCGCCGCAATTGCTCATCGCATCTCTGAACGCGTCCTGTTGTTCCATGCCCGTTCAATTGATCGGCTTCGACCAGGAGACGGATTTCATCGTCGAGCCTTGGATCAAAACCGCCTTGCCCGGAAGACTGTCCGACGGAGAAATCATCATAGGCGGCGCCATTTCGGGCGGCGCGGGGAGCAAACTCGAATTCTTTGATCGCGAATACACCGTCGTCGCGAAAATGGAAAATACCGGGAGCGGATTCGACGCATCCGTGTTTATGACGATGGAGTCGGCACGAACCGCCGCCGAAGATTTCATCGCGCGGGGCGGCAATCTCACGTTGCCCGACAACGCGATCTCCGCCCTTTCGATCATGTTGAACGAAGACTCTTCGCCGATCGGTACGACAAAGGCGATGAACGAGCATTTCGGGTACGGAAACAGCGGCATCGTCGTCGTTCCCGCAAAGGAAATTGTCAGCAACGTGTCCGGCAATTTGCGCGCTTTGGTGACGATCATCGTTGCGCTCGCCGCAATACTGTGGCTTTTGTCGATCCTGATTCTCGCCATTGCGTTTTCCGTCATACTGAACGAAAGAAAACGGGAATTCGGCATATTGCGTTCATTGGGCGCCACGCGCAGAAAACTGGCCTCCCTTGTCTTCCTCGAATCGGGAATCGTAAGCCTCTTCGGCGGCATCGCCGGCGTATTCCTCTCAGCTTTGTTGATACTGCCGTTTCGAACCTATATACGCGACACGATAAACATGCCTTATATGCAACCGTCGGTCATCGCATTGATCGGCCTCACCGCAGGATCCTTGATCCTTTCCTTCGTTGCAGGTCCGATTGCGTCGCTGATCTCATCGGCAAAAATTCGCAAGAGCGACATCATTGACGTCGTGAGGGACGGTGAGTTATGATGCTCGAAGCCCTGGAGATCAGCAAGGAATACAAACGCGGAGATCGACCTTTTTTCGCGGTCGACGGGGTCTCACTCTCGATAGACAAGGGCGAGTTCATCTGCATCGTCGGACGCTCGGGCAGCGGAAAGACAACCTTGCTCAACATGTTGACGGGGCTTCTTACGCCGGACTCGGGCAAGATCGCCTTTGACGGCGTCGCTTACGACAGGCTTGGGGACGACGAACTCTCATTGCTGCGCAATACGCGACTGGGATATATCATGCAGGGACGCGGCGTACTGCGAAATTTCACGGTGTTGCAAAATACAATCCTTCCGCGCGCCCTGTTCAAGCGTGCCGAAGACCCTGAGGCGAAAGCCATCTCCCTGTTGGACAGGGTCGGGATCCGACATCTCGCGGATCAGCTGCCCGCACGGCTGTCGGGAGGCGAACTTCGCCGCGTATCGATCGCTCGAGCTCTGCTCTCGACCCCCGATCTCCTGATCGCCGACGAGCCGACGGGCGATTTGGACGAGGAAACCGCGGCGGAAATCCTGAGCCTTTTCCGATCCGTCGCGGAGGAAGGAACAGGTGTTCTGATGGTGACCCACGACCTCGACGCGACATCCTTGGCCGATCGGACGCTTGTCATGCAATCCGGACGGTTGCGAGAGCGCGCGTAAAAGGCAAAACACGCATATAAAATGCCGAACCGCAGGCGGCTCGGCCGCGCTTGGTTCGGCATATTGTTTCCGTGCGAACCGGGATATCGAAGGAACTATTTGAGCGTGATTTTCGCTCCGACTTCCTCCAATTGCTTTTGAACCGCTTCGGCTTCGGCCTTTTCAATTCCCTCTTTGACGAGTGAAGGCGCGCCGTCGACCAATTCCTTCGCTTCTTTAAGACCTAAGCCCGTCAATTCCCTGACGACCTTGATTACCTTGATCTTCTCGGAACCGACCTCCGTGAGTTCGACGTTGAATTCGCTCTGTTCCTCTTCCGCAGAAGCGGCTCCCGCAGCAGGTCCCGCCACCGCAACCGCTGCCGCCGCAGAAACGCCGAATTCCTCTTCGCAAGCCTTGACCAACTCGTTGAGTTCCAATACCGTCATGCCCTTGATGGCTTCGATGATTTGCGCATTATCCATGATTGATTCCTTTCTCTTATTATTTCGTTTCTATTCTCTTACGAATATTCTTCAGTGCATCCCGCATCATTGAGCCTCGTCTTGTGACGGCGACTTCTCGGACTCGTTCGCCTTAGCCTCTTCGGCAGGAGTTTCGGCAGGAGCCTCATCCGCCGCGTCCGACTCCGGCGCGGCCTCGGACGCTTCGACGGGTTTCGAATCTTCCGCGAGCGTCTCTTCGGCTTTTGCATCTTCGGCGACCGGGGCAGGCTCTCCGCCCTCTGATTTCGCTTCGGCTATGGCTGCAAGAGTTCTCACGAACTTGCTCACCGGACTCTGAATGCTGCCGAGGAATTTGGCGAGCAATTCTTCGCGCGACGGCGTTTCCGCAACGCTCTGTATGCCCGCGGCATCATAGAATACGCCTTCGACGACGCCGGCCTTGAAAGCCATCTTCTTGTACTCTTTCATTATGCCGTTCAACGTCCGCGCGGGAACCGTGGCATCCTCGTAGCTGAATGCGAAAGCGCTGGGTCCGAATAGGACGTTCTTCAACTCGGCGTAATCCGTTCCTTCGACGGCTCGATTGACCAAGGTGTTCTTGTAGACCTTGTAATCGACCTCGGCCTCGCGGAGCTTCTTTCGCATCGCGTCCGCTTCCGAGACCGTAATTCCCTTGTAATCGATGACGACCGCGGATGTGGCTCGGCTCAGCTTGTCCCGAATCTCGTCGATGACCGCCTGCTTCTGCTGTAAGTGTTCTGCTGACATTCTCTCTCCTTTCCGGCCATGAATAAAAACGGCCTATTTGTCGCGTAAACAAAAGGCCATTCGATAGCGTTTCGCTATCCGAAATCACCTCGGCGGGATGGAATTGTTACGCCTATACTTCTATAAGCTCCCGCTGTCTACGGCTTGTTGCTCGTCTTTTTTGCGCGGATCGCGCAAAAAATCCTCAGCAACTGTTTATTTCCTCATCGCGCTTTCGCGCTCGTTCGAAATCTCCTGTCTCGCGCGGATTAATGCGCTGTTCCCGCGCGCATCGGATTGACCTTTACGCCGGGGCCCATGGTTGAAGCGACGGTGATGCTGCGAAGGTATTGACCCTTTGCCGCCGCCGGCTTCGCCTTTACGATAGCGTCGATCAACGCATTGAAATTTTCAGCCAACTTCTCTGTGCCGAAGGACGCCTTGCCGATGGGCGTATGGATGATATTCGTCTTGTCGAGCCTGTACTCGACCTTACCCGCTTTGATGTCCGCAAGAGCTTTCGCGACATCCGGCGTGACGGTGCCCGACTTTGGGTTGGGCATGAGTCCTTTAGGACCCAATATCTTGCCGAGTCTGCCGACGACGCCCATCATGTCCGGCGTCGCTATGACCGCATCGAAATCAAACCAATTCTCGCTTTGAATCCGCTGAGCCATATCCTCCGCGCCCACATAGTCCGCGCCGGCTTCCTTCGCTTCCGCTTCCTTAGGGCCTTTGGCAAAGACGAGAACCCTGACGGACTTACCCGTCCCGTTTGGCAATACGATGGCGCCTCGAACCTGCTGATCGGCGTGTCTTCCGTCGACTCCGAGCCTGATGTGAACCTCGACCGTCTCGTCGAATTTCGCACGAGCGGTCTTCAACGCCAGGTCGATCGCCTCGTTCGTTTCATAGAGCTTTTCCTTGTCGACCAGCTTGGCGACTTCCTTATAACCTTTCCCTCTCTTTGGCATAATTGCACTCCGTTTCCGTTGCGGATCCGATCATATCATCGTCGTCGCAACCGTGGTTCCGTCGGCTCGCGAACCTCGCCGCAGAGCCTCCCACATTCAATCTTCCACTATGATCCCCATGCTTCTGGCAGTACCTTTGATCATCGAAACGGCACTGTCGAGATTCGCGGCATTCAGATCGACCATCTTGGTCTTCGCGATCTCTTCCGCTTGCGCGCGAGTGACCGTTGCGACCTTGTTTCTGTTTGGCTCTCCGGATGCTTTCTGGAGATTTGCGGCCTTTTTCAATAATACGGCCGCAGGCGGCGTCTTTGTGATAAAGCTGAACGAACGATCCGCGTATACGGTGATGACCACGGGAATGATCATACCCGCCTGATCCTGCGTCTTAGCGTTGAATTGTTTGCAGAAATCCATAATGTTGACGCCCTTTTGTCCGAGCGCGGGACCGACCGGCGGCGCGGGATTCGCTCCGCCCGCGGGTATCTGCAGCTTTATGTATCCTTCTATTTTCTTTGCCATAGATCCTCTCCTCCTTTCCCGCCCGGCCTCATCCGAACGTACGCGCGCGGCCTTCGCCGCACTCGACGATCTCCCGGAATTCTCGCCTCGAATAACGATGCGAAAATCGGATATTCGGAAAATTTCGCGCGAAACTGTATATCGTTTACCTGTAGAACTTATCCACCTGATCGTAGACGAGCTCCACCGGTGTATCTCTCCCAAACATGGAAATTCTTGCCTTCAACGTTTCCTTCTCGGGATTGACTTCCTCGACGACGCCGGTGAAGCTCTCGAAGGGTCCGTTGATGACTTTGATGCTGTCTCCCACATTGATATCGAGCTCGATATAGACCTTCTCGATACCCATGCGACGCACCTCTTCCTTCGTAAGAGGTATGGGATTGGAACCGTGTCCGACAAATCCCGTCACGCCCTGCGTATTGCGAACGAGATACCAAGATTCATTGTTGACGATCATCTTGACGAGCACATAGCCGGGAAACATCTTGCGATTCTTGACTTTATGCTGCCCGTCCTTCAACACCGGCACATCGTGCGTCGGCACGGTGATCTTCTGAATGAACTCCTGCATCTTGCTGTTCTTGCTGTTTGCGACGATCTTTTCGATGTTGGCCTTCACCTTGTTCTCATGACCTGAATAGGTGTGCACAACATACCATCTTGCGGAATTTTCGTCGCTGTCGTCATAGACGTCGTCGTCTTCCTCAAGAACCGATTTGAATTTTAATTCCTCCGACTCCGTCGCGTCCGTTCGTTTTTCTTCAGTCATGCCCGTCCTCTACATATCTATGCCGACCAACTTGCGCAATGCGACGAGAAACGCGCTGTCGACACCCCATATCATAAGACCGAAAAACGCACAGGTAAACAGAACGACGACTGTATAGGAGATCAATTCCCGCCTCGTCGGCCAGACCACCTTTTTCGTCTCGATCTTTACGCCTTTAAAATACTCCTTGAAGCCGCCCCTGCGTTTCCGATCAGCGGCAGCGGCGGGCTTGCGCTTTTTGTCCGCGGCCTTGGCTGCGGCCGTCGCTTTTTCCAAAGCGGATTTCCTTTCGGGCTTTCCCGTTTTGGTCTGCTTGCCTTTTCCTTTGTCCTTATCCTTACCGGGCATATTCCTACCTCTTCACCCTCACTTGGTTTCCTTATGGAGGGTCTCTTTTCTGCAAAACTTACAGTATTTCATGAGTTCCAAACGATCCGGATTGTTCTTTTTATTCTTAATCGTATCGTAATTCCGCTGTTTGCACTCGGTACATGCCAATGTGATCTTGGTTCTCATCGCGACCTCCGTTTCATCTCAAAAGCAGAGCCCGCTGTCGCGAACCCCGCGAAATTTCAATTTTGCCTCAATTTAAAAGGCTACCTTACCCTTTTCGGAACTCTAAGATAGCCTAATTACATTACCATATCCGCAATCGCGTGTCAAGAAAAACCGCGAAAATCGTAAATTTTCGGACGATGTGTCAAGTCGGAAGTTCTCGCGCGGTCTTCCTCCCTCGCGGCGGAAGGCCGTTCGAGCAACGCCGCGCGCCCGTACTATCCTCGGTACATGTATTTGATCGGAACGCGGTCGCCTCTCTGCGCGAGTTCCAACACGCGGGAGATATCACCGGGTACGATGTCTCCGTCCGTTCGCGTCGGGTCTTCGAGCATTCCGACCCTCGCGGAATCGGCAAATGCCTTGACGAAGGACGAGCCGAAGATCGAGGACTGTCCCTTGAAATCCAAGTACTCTACATCTATATCAGGATAGCCCATGTCCTCTTTGATGGATTCCACCGCATCCCTCTCGAGGGCAATCTCGTCGATCAACGAGGCATCCAAAGCCTGCTTCGCCGTCATGATTCTGCCATCCGCGATCTCGCGCACCGCGGCTTCGCTGAGGCCTCTCCCCTCGGCAACGATGCCGACGAATTGGCCGTATGCCTCGTCCACCATGCTTTGAAACAAAGCCCTTTGCTCATCCGTCATCGGCTCGAAGTAGCCGCCCATGCCCTTGTTCGCGCCGGATGTGATGTCGGTGGCTTTGATCCCGTACCGTTCGAGAAATCCCGAGACGTCAAAGAGCGTCCCGATGATGACGCCGATGGAACCGGTCCACGTATTGCGGTTCGCGTAGATCTTATCGGCCGGCGCGGAAATATAGTAACCTCCTGAGGCCGCGATAGAACCCATGTAGACGTAGACGGGGCGTTCCGTCTTCTCCTTGTATTCCTTGATCTTCAGGCAGAGCGCGTCGCTCTCGTACACCGTTCCGCCGGGGGAATCCACATAGATGAGCAACCCCTTGTTGTTCTCATCGTCGATGATCCTGTCGATGGCTCTCATCGTCCAAGAGTGGTGATAGCTTTCCGACGACGAAGCGTAGGTATCGTTGAAATCGCCGATCTCGCCGACGACGGATATGCGAGCCAGATACTCGTTGCCCGGAAGGCTCAATTCCTCTTTCTTTTCGTTGATCGCCTCGACGATGAAGGCGGCGACGATCAGGATCGAGCCTGCGGCGATCGCGGCGATCAACAATGCCTTTTTCCAAGTCTTCATCTTCTTTTTCGGCATCGGGCGATAAGCGCCCGGCGGATAGCCTTGCCCATAATTTCCGTATGCGCCGTAGGGATGGGGGCGAAAACCGCCGGGGGGCATATCGGCGCCCGGATGAGGAATTCCCATGCCCGGGGGTACATTCGCGCCGACCGAAGATCCGCTCGCGTTAGGCTGAGCGCCGGCCTGCGACGCTGAGGCGTCCTCGCGATTTGCGTTCGATTCGGATTGCGTTGATCGTTCGTCCATATTCTTC
>JAIRTJ010000162.1 GCA_031254995.1 Eubacteriales Family XIII. Incertae Sedis bacterium | reverse complement strand
TATCCGCGCCGTACTCGATGGGACGACACAGTATCGGCGTGGCAAAGGTGTTGTCAACGATCAGCGGTACTCCGTTTTTTCGCGCCAACCGCGCGAATTTCTCCATGTCCAAGACGCTGATGGCCGGGTTTGCGATCGTTTCCCCGAATATCGCCTTTGTTTCGGGACGAAACGCATTTTGGATCTCAGCTTCGCTCATCTCCTGATCGATGAACGTAAAATCTATTCCCAGTTTGCGCAACGTAACATGAAACAGATTGAACGTCCCGCCGTAGACCTGAGACGCGCAAATCACATGATCGCCCGCAGAGGCGATATTCGCGATCGCAGCGAGGTTTGCCGCCTGACCGGACGAGGTCATCATAGCGCCAACTCCGCCTTCCAAGTCGGCGATCTTTTCCTCCGCGAACCCAACTGTGGGATTCGCCAACCGCGTGTAAAAATATCCCGATTCCTTCAGATCGAACAGGGCTCCGATATGCTCCGTGGAATCGTACTTGAACGTCGTCGACTGATAGATCGGCAACGCATCCGGCCCTCCGTTTTCCGCCTTGTAACCGGAGTGTACGCATTTTGTTTCTATTTTCACAGTCATATCTCCTTTCCGCCCTGTCGGGCGCGCATCACATACGCCGAATCCGCCCGCGCTCTCATGAGGACGAGACTCGGATCGAAGCCAACACCGCCCGCATGTCTTCCGCGTGAAGAAACTGTGTCCGCGAATTTTCGGGCATGGCGGCCGCTGTAACAAGAATGAATTTCACGCCGCCTTTCGACAGCAAACTCGCGAGGCATTGACCTGACTCGTCGACGTAGCCGGTCTTGCCTCCCAGAACGAGTCCGGGATCCGCGCCGAAATCGTCCGGCGGTTGCGAAACCTCGTCCCCCGTCGCATTCGCGTTTTGCGCAAGTTCCTCGCGAAATATATGATTTCTCATCGTCAAACCGTCGGGGAAAGAGCCCGTCGGCTCGGCGACATGCTCCTGCGACGTAAATATCTCGACGAACGTTCGATTTTGCAACGCGTAGTCGAGCAACATCGCGATATCGGAGACCGTCGAATAATTATTCTCGTCGTGAAGCCCCACGGGATTCGCAAAGCGCGATGCCGTCATGCCGATTTCCGCGGCTTTCTCGTTCATGAGCGCGACGAACGCTTCCTCGTTTCCTGCCGTTTCCTCAGCAAGAGCGGCCGCGCATTCCGAACCTGACACGAGCATGAGGCCGCAGAGCAGATCGCGCAAACTTACGCGATCGCCCGCCCTGTAACCTGCAATCGTCGCGCCGTCAGAGTAATAGTGGTGAAAGTTTCGATCAATGAGTGTTACTTTTTTATCCAAATCAGGTATATTTTCCAAAACAGTGATCGCGGTCAAAATCTTCGTCATGGAAGCGGGATACATCTTTTCATCGGGGCTTTTTTCCATGAGAATCTGATTGTGCAGGTAGGGCTTCTTTTCGACGTCTCCGGGTTTGGACGGAAGATCCGCCCACGACGCTTTTTTCTCGTAACCGTCCTTTTCGCTCGGCATTTGGAGCAGAATGTAATATGCGCTGTGCAACGGAACCGCCAAATTGACGGATGCTTTGACGCTGTTCGCCTCCTCCTCTGCGATCTCCGCAGCCTTCTCAACCGCCTTGTCGACTTTTCGATCTCGAAGCAAGTCGCTCGCGATATACGCTGCGGCGCATACGGCTACCAAAGCGATCAAAGCGATCACTGCGCGCATTCCCGTGCCGGGAGGACCGTGTTCCTTCTTTTTTCTGTATTTTCGCTTGTTTATGTCCGAAAAATCCAAATACCGACTCCTTCGCGTTCGCGCCGAAAAAAGCGACGGACGCTATTCTAAACGAGTCCCCCGCCGGCGCCGGATTTATTTTATCATGAGATCGAGCAAACGTTCAAGCGTCATGAGTTTTTCGCAAAGAAAAATCTCGAGGCGATATCCGGCCGCGACGGGGCGAAAACGAAGATCCGCCCGAATCGCGACGCTTGCCTTATTCGATAGAGTCCTCGATTCCGCCTTTAAAGGGAATAATCTCCGCGCCATCGCCCGGATTTCCCGGATACTCTCGGGGGAGATAATAGGCGTAACGATTCACGGGCATCGCGCCGTCGCCGACGGACGCGGTTCCCAGCTTCGCAAAATCATTATCCATGTCGTAGGCATTGACGCTGTTCGGCGAGATCGCGTAGAAGACGTTCCCGATGAAGAGGCCGCGCAAACCTTCGCCGCCGTAGTAGTATCCGTTGAAGTAGGCAGCGTTATCCTCATATAGCGAGATCGTCGCGCGCCGCGAAAAACCCGTCTCGACGTCATATCCGCATACGATGTAGCAACGATCGGATGGGAACGCGATGAGTCTCTTCCCTGCGTTCACGACGATGGCTTTGTGGTTGCTCTCGGCTTCCGAAGCGCGCAAGCCCTGCAAGATCATTTTATACTTCTCTTTCGCGTCCGCGGGATTTGAGATATCGAACATCGAAAGTTTGATGTCTCCGGCGACGCCCGTATCCTCGTCCGCGTCGCGGCCGAGACCGAACAGCAGACCCGGTGCGTAGGGATGAAGGTATTCGGAGAATCCGGGTATCTTCAACGCGCCGATCAGCTTGGGCGCGGCGGGATCCGAGAGATCCGCGCTGAACAACGGATCAACCTGACGGAAGGTCACGAAGTACGCGATGTCCTCCATGAAACGACAGGAATACACCCTCTCGTTCGGCGCGATTCCCCGTATCTCGCCGATGACTTCAAGGTCTTGATTCAGCGTGAACAAAGACGAAGATTGACCGGGGGATGACGCGCGATCAATCGCCGTCGAATCCGCGATGCTCGCATCGTCCGAGGCTTCATCCGGGGCGAAGTCCGGTTCGATTTGCGGCAACTCCGTCGTCTCGATCCAAGCGTTTTCGTTTTCCGTCG
>JAIRTJ010000138.1 GCA_031254995.1 Eubacteriales Family XIII. Incertae Sedis bacterium | reverse complement strand
GCGTCGGAAAGTCTGGCTGCGACTCCCGATTCGCGGAAGATATTGCCGAGCATGAGCATACCGATGAGAGGCGCCACCGACGGCAACAACAAGATGCACAACGCCGTAACGATGACAGCAAAGCATATTTTCTCCAGTTTCGATACGGGGCGGAGTTGATCCATTTTGATCTTTCGCTCTTTTTCAGTCGTGAGCAATCTCATGATGGGCGGCTGAATCAGCGGGATCAGCGCCATATAGGAATAGGCCGCAATGGTGATGGGAGCCAAAATACCCGGCGCGAGTCTCGACGTGAGGAATATCGCCGTAGGCCCGTCAGCGCCTCCGATGATGGAGATGGAACCCGCCTCCTGCGGCGTGAATCCGAACGCGATGGCGATGATAAAGGCCGTCGCGATGCCGAATTGCGCTCCCGCGCCCATCAAGAGCGAACTCGGTCGCGCAATGAGCGGGCCGAAATCCGTCATCGCGCCCACACCCATGAAAATGAGCGAAGGATAGATGCCGAGGTGCACGCCCTGATAAAGATACCACAGCAAGCCTGCGGGCGTATCTCCGGCTCCCGGCGCATCCATCAACCCGGTCAACGGCAGATTTGCGAGCAACATGCCGAATGAGATGGGAAGCAACAAGAGAGGCTCGAATTTTTTAACGATCGCCAAATACATCAAAATGCCGGAGATGACCAACATGACGAGGGACTGCCACGTCATCTCGGCAAAACCGGAATCCGTTATAATACCTTTTAATGAATCCAAAAACATGATTTGCCTCGCTTTCTGTTCGCAATGCCTCGCCTAAGCGCCGCCGTTGCCTCCGACGGTCTTTCCCCTGCCCTCAAATACGCCGATGAGCACGGAAAACGCCCGAATCAGCAACCATAAGACTACGAGTACGAGAAAAACGACGAATATCACAAAAAACGCGGTCAATAATGATTCACCGAAACCCATTCCATTTGCCTCCGATCCAAAATTCCCATAACCAAAGATATCGAGAAAACTCTCGAGATATCCGAAAGGCAAGTCAAAGGGGCCGAATCGGCAACTGCCGAACAAGCCCCCATACAGCATTTCGTCTGTCGTCAAATCGGAACCGACTTACTAAAATCTGGCCTCCAACGCGACGATCACCACGGAGCATATGATGAATACGATAGCTCCGATGAGGGTGGCCTTCGTAAAAAAAGGCTCAAATCCCCGACTCTTTTTCTTCCCGAACAATTGCTCGGCGCCGCCGCCGATGGATCCCGAAAGTCCGGCGCTGTTTCCCTGTTGCAAAAGCACGCTTACGATCAACACCAAGCCCGCGACCAAGAGCAATACTTTGAGCGCAATATCCAATCCTCTACCTCCAATGATCGATACTCATAAATACAAACAACACGCATATCATATCATAAAGCGTCGAACGCGCGCAAGTTTCCCGGCGACATTGCCGAGTTTCCGTCGAGCGCTACAACAATCCCGCGCCGAACAGCGGAGCGAACACGACCGAAACGATGGTCATGAGCTTGATGAGGATGTTCAGAGACGGACCCGCCGTATCCTTGAACGGATCGCCGACCGTGTCTCCGACCACGGCCGCCTTGTGGGCGTTGCTTCCCTTTCCTCCGTGATTGCCTTCCTCGATGTGTTTTTTCGCGTTGTCCCAAGCTCCTCCCGCGTTCGCCATCATGATCGCGAGCAGGACGCCCGTCGCGAGCGCGCCGGCCAACATGCCGCCCAAAGCCTGCGCGCCGAATACGACGCCGACCGCCAAAGGCGCGACGATGGCCAAAAGTCCCGGCGCTACCATCTCCTTCAAAGCCGCTTTCGTGGAGATATCCACGCACCGCTCGTAATCCGGCAACGACGTGCCTTTCATTATGCCTGCGTCCTCTCGGAACTGCCTGCGCACCTCTTCGATCATATGATTCGCCGCCTTGCCGACGCTGTTCATCGTCAACGCGGAGAACAGGAACGGCAACATGGCGCCGATGAAGAGGCCGATGATGACCGGCGGGTCGAGGAGGCTGATGATCTCAAGTCCCACGACCTGCGAGTATGACGCGAATAGAGCCAAGGCGGTAAGCGCGGCCGATCCGATGGCAAAGCCTTTGCCGATGGCGGCAGTGGTGTTTCCCACCGAATCCAATTTGTCCGTAATGCTCCGCACCTCCTTCGGAAGCTCCGTCATCTCGGCGATGCCTCCCGCGTTGTCCGATACAGGTCCGTATGCGTCTACGGCCACGACCATACCCGCAGTGGACAACATGCCCACTGCTGCCAAGGCGATGCCGTAAAGCCCCGCGAAGGCGTTTGCGGCGAAGATTCCCGCCGCGATGAACAGGACGGGCCAGACCGTGGAGAGCATGCCTGCGCCGATGCCGCTGATAATTGTGGTCGCCTCGCCCGTCAGACATTGCTTTGCGATGGATTTGACTGCTTTATAATCGGAAGACGTGTAGACTTCCGTAATCTTGCCGATAGCCGTACCGACTATGAGTCCCGCGATGACGGCGACAGCGCAATTGAAATTGTCGAAGAACAACTTGCTCATCACCAAGGCGGCGACTACGATCAGCGCCGTGCTGACGTAGGTTCCGATATTCAATGAGGTCGCGGGATTTGAGCCTTCCTTTCCTCGGACGAAGAATATTCCAATTATGGAAGCGATTATGCCGAACGCCGACAGGAGGAGCGGAAACACACTGCCCTCCAACGGTTCGAGCGCGAACGATTCGCCGAACGTCGGCGTGATCGTCGGAATGATGACGGCCAACGTGATAGCGGAAATGATGGAACCGACGTAGGACTCAAACAAATCGGAACCCATGCCGGCCACGTCACCCACATTGTCTCCCACATTGTCGGCGATGACGGCGGGATTTCTCGGATCGTCCTCCGGAATGCCGGCCTCGACCTTGCCCACAAGATCCGCTCCGACATCCGCAGCCTTCGTGTAGATGCCGCCGCCGACCCTGCCGAACAAAGCCATGGACGAGGCACCGAATCCAAAGCCCGTGATGACGGAAGCGCTGTTCACGCCCATCGCGACGAAGACCAGGCCAAGACCCAAAAGCCCCAGCCCCACGACGCACAGACCCATGACGGCTCCGCTTCGAAACGCCACCTTGAGCGCGCCGGCCAACCCCTTTTCGTTCGCGGCGTTCGCCGTTCGCACATTGCCCCAGGTTGCGACCTTCATGCCGAAAAATCCCGCAAGGACGGAAAATACCGCGCCCAACACGTAAAGCGCCGCTGTCAGCGGATTGATCGCTGCGGACAGGATGATCGCCAAAGCGACGATGACCGCGGCCATATATCTGTATTCCCGTTTGAGAAAGGCCATGGCGCCGCGACGAATAAAGCCTGAAACTTCTTTCATCCTATCATTTCCTTCAGGATTCCCCTTGATCCAGACGGAAAGCGCGAATGCTACGGCCAAAGCCAACGCAGCCGCGACGAGCACAAGATATTTCAGTACGTCCATATGCTGTTTTTTCTCCTTCCAATCAAAACTCGATAATCGATTTAAAATCAACCGGCGACAAACTCGCGCCGCCGACCAAAGCTCCGTCAATCTCTTCTCTCGAAAGCAGTTCCGTCGCGTTGGACGGCTTTACGCTGCCGCCGTATTGGATGCGCGTTTTCGCCGCGGTGTCGGCATCGTACAGATCCTTCACCGTCCGTCGGATGAACGAACACATCTCCTCCGCCTGATCCGGCGTCGCGGTTCTGCCCGTGCCGATAGCCCAGACGGGCTCATACGCGACGACAAGGCGAGCCGCATCCTCCCGCGACAAGCCGGAGAGTCCCTTTTCGATCTGACTCTTCACGACGTCGAAGGCCTTGCCCGCGTCCCTCTGCTCCAACACCTCTCCGACGCATACGATCGGCGCTATGCCGTGCGCAAAAGCCGCTTTCAGCTTTTTGTTCACCGTCTCGTCCGTCTCGGCGAAATATTGACGTCTCTCGGAATGTCCGATTACGCAATAATCCACTCCGATCTCCGTGAGCATACCCGGCGAAACCTCGCCTGTATAAGCGCCCTCGTCCTCGAAGTGCATATTCTGCGCGCCCAATTTGACGCCGGATCCGGAAAAAGCCCGTTTCAATGCGGGAAGTTGCGTGAAGGGCGCGCACACGACCGTCTCGCGTTCCCCTTCGCGAAATCCCGCGACGAACTCATACGCGAAAGAAACGGCTTCCGCGATCGTCTTGTACATCTTCCAATTGCCCGCTATGATCTTCGTTCTAGACATGGAACTTCCTCCTTAAATCAATCCTTATCCGTCAAAGCAGCGATGCAAGGCAGTATGTTGCCTTCGATGAATTCGAGTGACGCGCCGCCGCCCGTGGACACGTGAGACATCAGGCCGGACAGCCCGAACTGTTCCGCCGCTGCCGCGCTGTCCCCTCCGCCGATGATCGAAACGGCCTTCGATTCGGCCAAGGCGTTCGCGACTGCCCTCGTTCCTTCCGCGAAATTCGGCATCTCGAAGACGCCCATAGGGCCGTTCCACAGGACGGTTCCCGCCGAGCGAATTTTTTCGATAAACCGCGCCGCGGTCTTGGGGCCGATGTCCATGCCCATCCGATCCGCGGGTATGGCATCGCTGTCGAAATAGGCCGACTCCGTATCGTTGTCAAATTCTTTTCCCGTCTTCACGTCGAGAGGCAAGAGCAATTCGACGCCCGCATCCTTTGCTTTTTTCAAGAGCGAGGCGGCCAATTCGATCCCGTTTTCGTCCAAAATGGACTTGCCGATCTCATATCCCTCGGATTTCAAAAACGTGTAGGCCATGCCGCCGCCGATGAGCAACGTGTCCGCCTTCGCAAGCAGGCTTTCGATCACGCCGATCTTGTCAGCGACCTTCGCTCCGCCCAAAATCGCGACAAAAGGACGCGCGGGATTGTTCAGCGCGTCGCCCAAAAACTTCACTTCCTTTTCGATGAGAAAACCGGACACGGCGGGAATGTATCGCGCGATGCCCTCCGTCGAAGCGTGCGCGCGGTGCGCCGTCCCGAAAGCGTCGTTTACGAAAATATCCGCGAGGGACGCCAACGTCTTTGCGAACGCCGCGTCGTTGTCCGTCTCCTCCTTGCGAAATCGCGTGTTTTCGAGCAACATGATCTCGCCGCTCTTCAAGGACGCCGCTTTTTCCTTCACCTCGTCGTCCACGACGGTCGGAACGCTCTTGAACCAAACGGGCGCGCCCAGCCGATCCGCCAACGCGTCGGCCACCGGTTTCAAACTGTACTTGGGATTCGGTTCTCCCTTTGGACGACCCAGGTGCGAAAGCAGGATGACGGCCGCGCCGTGTTCCGCGAGGTAGCGGATAGTGGGCAACGCGCCCCGAATGCGCGTATCGTCCGCAATCCGCCCCGCCTCATCCAGCGGAACGTTGAAATCGCAACGAACGATGACCTTTTTTTCGTTAACGTCGATATCCGTCAATGTTTTTTTCATAAATAAACCCCCGAACGGTAAACGCGCAAACCTCGCTCAGACATCCGCTGAGCGAGGTCGAATCCTATGTCTTCGCCGCACTGCGACGACCGCGATCCAAATGCGCCCACATTTTCAAACTTCTACAAACCCTGTTTTATCACGTAGTCGATCAAATCCACGGCCCTGTTTGAATATCCCCATTCGTTGTCATACCACGACACGATCTTCACGGTCTTGTCCCCGACGAACATGGTGGACAGCCCGTCGACGATGGATGAGCGCGCGTCTCCCTTGAAATCGATGGACACGAGAGGCTCGTCGCAGAATCCGAGGATGTTCGGGATTTCGCTCGTCGCGGCCTCCTTCAGCGCCGCATTCACGGCTTCCGCCGTACCGGGCTTCTCCAACTCGAACACGACGTCCACGACCGATACGGCGGGCGTCGGCACACGCATCGCCATGCCGTTCAGCTTGCCCTTCAACTGCGGCAAGACCAATGCTACGGCTTTCGCCGCGCCCGTGGTGGTCGGAATGATGGAAAGCGCGGCGGCTCTTGCCCTGCGCAGATCCTTGTGCGGAAGATCGAGGATCTTCTGATCGTTCGTATAGGAATGAACCGTGGTCATCAGCCCCTTTGCAATGCCCCATCCCCTGTCTACAATCTTTGCTACGGGCGCGAGACAATTCGTCGTGCAGGAGGCAGTGGAGATGACATGGTGCGCGGCGGGATCGTACTT
>JAIRTJ010000100.1 GCA_031254995.1 Eubacteriales Family XIII. Incertae Sedis bacterium | reverse complement strand
GAGACGGTCGACGTAACCGCGGAGGGCACGAACGCCTCCTATTTTCGGATACAGGGTTATGAGCTCGCGTCCGGACGATTTCTGAAATCCGCAGATCTTGAAAATGCATCTCATGTGACCGTTTTAAGCTACAAGGCGGCCGTTGAGATCTACGGTTCCGCCGACGCGGTCGGCCAAAATTTATTGATGGACGGGAGGAAATACCTCGTCGTCGGCGTACTGGCGGAGGACAAATCCCTGACGGCGTCGTTCTCGAGGTTTTATTCGGTATACATCCCCTATACGGTCGCGGAACGCCTGCCGGGCGTACCTTCCGGCATCTCGTCATTTTATGTCGCGGCAGCCGATGCCGATAGCTCGGGGGCTGCGGAGACCGCGGTGAGACAGGCTCTATTGTCGCGGTTCAACAACGATAACGACGCCTTTCACATCATGAATCGAGATACCTTGGCCGAAACGATGAGCAGCGTCACAAACACGTTCGCCCTGCTCCTCGGCGGGATCGCGGCTATATCCCTCCTCGTCGGAGGAATCGGAATCATGAACATCATGTTGGTTTCAGTGACGGAGCGTACGCGCGAGATCGGCATAAGAAAGGCGATCGGTGCGAAAAATCGCAACATCTTGTTCCAATTCCTCATCGAAGCTCTGACGATCTGTCTCGTCGGGTGCGCCCTCGGCATCGCGCTCTCGGGATTGATCTTGGCAATCATCAATATATTTTCATCGGACACCCTGACATTCGGGTTTTCCGGCGGTGTCGTACTCACAGCGGTATTGTTTTCCACCGCCATCGGCGTGGCGTTCGGACTCTATCCCGCGCGAAAGGCCGCGCGCATGCGTCCCATAGACGCTCTGCGATACGAATAGCGCCTCGCGAAACTTCCTATCTGCCCGTATTTTTGCACCAACTGCAAAAATACGGGCAGTCGCGATGACAAAACAATCCCCGACGCACTGTGCGAATTTCACGCGATCCGGTATACTGTTATCAGTCGCATAAACAGGAACAAGCGGGTTTCGGTCGCGTTCGGTGCGGCTTGCGACGCGAAACGGAAAGATATGATTCCAAATGAAAAACAAAGACTATCTCCTGCTCGTGCAGAAGATTTTGCATATGGTTGACGAGGGCGTTCACGCGATCGACAGCGAGGGGAAGACGATCATCTACAACGACGCCATGGCCGCGCTCGAAAAGATGGAGCGACAGGACGTGCTGTCGACCCCGTTTTTCGACGTTTTTCCCGGAATGGAGGAGAACAACAGCACCCTGTTCCAAGCGCTCAAGAGCGGGAAGAACATCCCTTGGCACGAGCAGACCTATATAAACAAGAACGGCGGCGAGATCACGACGATCAACCGAACCATGCCGGTGTTTCGCGACGGCGAGGTAATCGCGGCCATCGAGATATCGAAGGACGTCACGAATATTCAGAAGATGTCCCACACGATATTGGAGTTGCAGAAGGATGCGGCGACAAAGCAAGGCAAACATCCGGCGCGGCGCGCAAGGCGTCAGTATCGGTTCGATGATCTATGGGGAGAAAACGAAGATTTCGGACAATGCCTGCGCCTCGCGAAAAAGGCCGCGAAAAACTCGGCTTCCGTCCTCATCTACGGCGAAACGGGAACGGGAAAAGAACTCTTCGCGCAGAGTATTCATTACGGCGGAATTCGAAAAGAACACCCGTTTATCGCGCAGAACTGCGCCGCGCTTCCGTCCGCCCTGCTGGAAGGCATTCTGTTCGGCACAGGCAGAGGCGGCTTCACCGGAGCCGTTGACCGCGAAGGTATTTTCGAGCAGGCCGACGGCGGCACGCTCCTTCTCGACGAAATCAATTCCATGCCGATCGAACTTCAGGGGAAGCTGCTGCGCGTATTGCAGGAAGGATACATCCGTCGAGTGGGCGGAACCAAGGACATTCTCGTGGATATCCGCTTCATCGCGACCGTAAACGAACCCGTCGACGAGCTGATTCGCGCGGGCACGTTGCGAAAGGATCTCTATTACAGACTGAACGTAATCCCCATCAATCTGCCGCCGTTGCGGAAGAGGCGCGACGACATCATGTTGCTCGCAAATAAATTTCTCAAACAGTACAACTCCGAATTCGGCAAGAACATAGAGAATATCGCGCATGACGCGGAGAGTTTTCTGATCGCGCACGACTATCCGGGAAACGTCAGGGAACTCGAAAACCTCATAATGTCGGCCGTCTCGATGTCCGAGCGCGAGCGATTCCTTTCGCTGAAGGATCTCGGCGCGGTTTCCGTCGGGCAGCGGCGCGGCGCGGCTCCCGATTTTCGAGAAGAGGGATTGGACGCGATACTCGACGACGCGGAGAGGGAAATGATCGAGACCGCGCTCGCGACATCGGATCGCAATGTATCGCGAGCCGCCGAATGTCTCAAGATAAAACGTCAGACCTTGCAACATAAAATGAGAAAATACGGAATACGTCGTTGAAGAACCGTTGCATTCATGGTGCAAAATTATTTGCACCATGCCTAAAAAATTGCTCTCCCCTATCGCAAAGCGCAAAATACTCGGCAGTCTTCGATTCTGTTTTTCGGAGCGATCGTTTGCCCGAAAACTCGCAAACGCGCGACTTTCATGCGTTTCTCCTCGTCGGATTCCCTCTGTGCGCACCGACGCGAATTTGCGCTCCGCGATTGCCGAACCCGGCACGGAATTTGCGTATCTTTTTATTATGCATGGCGCACCTGCGGCCTCGACGCCGGCGACCGTTTCATCGCTTCGCGGCTCGGACCGCGCATGCACGAATCGCGTGATGCGAATTGTATTTCGCATCCTGTTGCGGGATGCGCATTTTGGAGAAAGGAAGAATAAGAATGGAAAATGTAAAAGTAATTATATGGGGACTCGGCGCGATGGGATCGGGCATGGCGGAGATGCTTCTGAAGAAAAAGGGCGCGGATATCGTTGGCGTCGCCGGGCGACCCGGAAAAGTCGGCAAGAGCATGTATGACTTTCTTTCCGTCGAGCGGGGCGACAGGCCGGACATCATCATCGGCGCGCCCGAGGATGTGATCACGGAGAAAGCCGCGGATGTGGTCCTTCTGTGTACGGACTCGTTCACGCGCAAGGGCTTCGACCGCATCAAATTCATTCTGGAGAACAAGATCAATTGCGTGACGAGCGCGGAAGAAATGGCTTATCCGCAGGCACAGGAACCGGAGCTCGCGAAGCAACTCGACGAGATCGCGAAGGCGAACGGCGTCTCTCTGCTTGGCACAGGCATCAACCCCGGCTTGATCATGGATCTGTTGGTCGTCATCATGACCGGTTGTTGCGAGGAAGTCGATCACATCGTTTCGCGCAGGGTGAACAGTCTGTCGCCTTTCGGTCCGGCCGTCATGGAAGAACAGGGAATCGGCATCACGCCCGACGCATTCCGCGATGGCGTCAAGTCCGGAAAGCTCTCCGGGCAC
>JAIRTJ010000024.1 GCA_031254995.1 Eubacteriales Family XIII. Incertae Sedis bacterium | reverse complement strand
CAACCTGATAAATGCTTTCCGGGATATTCCGAATTCTCGTTTTTGGGATTGATCACGGGGCAGTCCGGAAGCAACGCGGGGTCGCAATCGTGATGATCCGTGACGACGACGTCCATGCCGATGTCTTTAGCGTATGCTATCTCGCCTTTGGATACGCTGCCGCAATCGACGGTGACGACTAAATTCGCGCCTCCCTTTTCGATATCCCGCAAGGCGCCGATATTCAATCCGTATCCCTCGTCAAATCGAGAGGGGATATGATATGAGAGATTTGGCCTAACACCGGGCAATGCGCTGAAATAGCGGTACAGAAGAACCGTAGCCATGATGCCGTCGACGTCGTAATCGCCGTAGATGCAGATGTGTTCCCCTTTTTCGAGGCCGTCGAAAATTCGACCGATTCCCGCTTCCATATCCGGAAGAAGGAAGGGATCGTAGGTTCGCGAGGGTTTGTCCGAAAAAAACTCCTCGATATCGTCACGCGTCGCGATGCCGCGTCCGGCCAAGATGCGTCTGACTGTTTCCTCAGCCTTTGTCATGCGCCGAGACCCTTAAAGCCAATTCATCGGATTTTGCGGAGCTCCGTTCACGCGAACCTCGAAATGGCAATGCGGACCTGTGGAATTTCCCGTACTGCCTGCATAGGCGATGACCTGTCCTCCGGTCACATGCTGTCCGAGGCCCACCGCAAAGCCCGAATTGTGCGCGTAAAGCGTCACGATATTGCTCCCGTGGTCGATCATGACCATATTTCCGTAGCCGCCGTTCCAACCGACGGAGATCACCTCGCCGTCGGCCGACGCGTGAATGGGCGTACCCGTCGGCGCCGGAATGTCGATGCCTGCGTGAAGTCTTCCCCATCTCTGCCCAAAACCTGACGAAACTCGTCCGTTCACCGGCCAACCCATCGCGCCGCCGCCGTAGGTCGCAGAGCTCTGTCGATTGCGCAGTTCTTGCTCGATTCGTTTGGACTCGGCTTCCAAACTGTCCATTTCGCTTTTCGCTTCCATGGTGCTCGCATGCGCCTCTTCCTCTGCCGCAGCCAACGCCTTCTTATCCTCCGCGAGGGCGATCTTTCTGTCCTCCTGCGCTTTTTTATGCGAATCCAACATCGCCTTGAGCTTGTCGAGTTCCGCCTTTTTGATCTCGACTTCCTTCAGTTTTGCGTTGAGCTCTTCCAGGACTTGGACGTCGTATTCATGGATGCGCTTGATCATCTCGAGATTGTCGAGAAAATCAATGATGTTTTCCGAATTCAACAGAACTTCTATGATGTTCATATCTCCGCTCATGTACATGAGACGAAGCCTGGAATTGAGATCGCTGTCCTGTTCCGCAACCTCTTGCTCTAATTTTTCGACCTCGGCCGCGACGCGATCGATCTCTTCGTTATTGTCCGAGATCTGTTTTTCCAAAACGGCGAGCTCGGCTTCGGTGGATTTTATGGACGCTTCCAACCCGCGAACCCTTGCCTGAATGCCCTGCTCCGTCTTTTTGGCTTTCTCATACGCGACTTTCGCCTGATCCTTCTCAGCCTTCGCCTGTTCGTAGGCATCCTTTAAATCGTCCAGGCTGTCCTTCGCGTAGATCGGCATTGCGTTCGCAAAGACGACGCTCATAATCAATACGATCGAAAGACAAATCATTTTTTTCAACATATCGGTTTCACCTCACTGTATCGACTCAGCTCGCGCTTGCAATCCCCCTTGCCGCGGACATCGAGATCCGTGCGGCTGCAAATCGCGCGCCGCGACTATGTATCCAAAAATCGCCTCATGGAAATAATGCTCCCGCAGGCTCCGATGCTCATGCCGATGGCCAGAAATATGACTGCCAAATTCGGCAGAAGATGTTTCTCCGGCACAAATCCGATGGATATGATCAGCGCGATGTTCACGCCGAAATTCTGTACGATATAATGATAGGCGAGGGAGATCAATCCGCCGGATACGATCGCCGCGACAATGCCTATGATGATGCCTTCCAACAAAAACGGCCCTCTTATGAACCAGTTCGTGGCTCCGACGTATTTCATGATCGTAATCTCTCGCTCGCGCGCCAAAACCGTGAGTTTTATCGTATTTGACACAACGACGATGGAGATTATGAGCAGAACGGCGATGAGAATCAACGCGGCGACCCGAACCAATCCCGTAAAATTGATGAGTTTGTCCACCGTCTTCTGCGCGTAACTGATCGTGTCGGTTCCCGTCATCGCCTCCGCCGCGCGCACCGTATCCTCCGCTTTCGAGAGGTCGTCGATCTCCACGATGATGGAATTCGGCAACGGGTTTGCCTTTAGGCGATCCAACATATCCGCGGCGTCTCCCCATTTCTCCTTCCAATTTTCAAGGTTCTCGTCCTTTGTGCGAAACGCGACGCTGCGAACGCCTTCCATGTTTCGCAATTCATCCATCATCGCGTCGGCGGTCGCCTTGTCCGTTTCGTCCAAGAGCTTGACCTCGATAGTGTTGAAATTCTCCTTTGCGCCCTCCGATATATTATTGATATTGACCAAGACGATAAAGAAAAACCCCAATATCATCAAGATCGCCGAAATGGAAAACAGCGTGGCAAGCGTCATGGCCGCGTTTCTTCCGATCTGGCTGAACGCCTGTCGAATGGAGAGCACGAAACCTGAATTCATAGCTGAAACAACCTCTCATTCGCGTCGGCGCCCGGCGAATCGTCCTCCGGATGATACATGCCGCTCTTTTCGTCCCGAACCAGATGACCGTCCTTGATGGCGATCACCCGTTTGCCCATTGCGTTTACGATCTCCTTGGAATGCGTGACCATCAGCACCGTGGTGCCGCGCCTGTTGATCTGCTCAAAGAGGCGCATGATGCCCCAGCCCGTTTCGGGATCAAGATTGCCCGTCGGTTCATCGGCGATCAAGACCTGCGGATTGTTCACACTGGCGCGCGCCAATGCGACTCGCTGCTGTTCTCCGATCGAAATTTGCGACGGATACTTATTCGCTTCTGCGCTGATGCCGACCAGTTCCAATATCTGCGGAACCTGGCTTTT
>JAIRTJ010000007.1 GCA_031254995.1 Eubacteriales Family XIII. Incertae Sedis bacterium | reverse complement strand
GCGGTATGCCGGCGTCAGCCAATTTCGCGAGAGCCGCCGCGGCCTCCGCGGTCATCTCCTTCGGATGGTTGAAATGCGTGTTCAGCCATACGGGATGATACTTTTTCAGCATGTTGACCAAATCATCCGTAATTCGCTGGGGCATGACGACGGGTGTTCTGGATCCCAATCGCACGATCTCCACATGATCGATCTTTCGAAGTTCGCTGATGATGTATTCCAATTTGTCGTCGGACACGCACAGGCAGTCGCCGCCGGACAGAAGTACGTCCCGCACCTCAGGAGTCTTCTTTATATAAGCGATGCAGGCGTCGATGTCTTTCCTGCTGCGCGCGCCGTCATGCTCTCCCGCGAGTCTGCGCCTCGTGCAGTGCCGGCAATACATCGAGCATTGATCCGTGATGAGAAACAGGACGCGATCAGGATAGCGATGGGTCAAGCCGGGCGCGGGGGAGTCCTCGTCTTCGTGCAACGGATCTTCCATGTCCGCCGCGCCTCGATGCGTTTCCGCGAGTACGGGAACCGCCTGCATTCGGACAGGGTCTTTGGGATTGTCCGGATCCATGAGAGACGCGTAATACGGCGTGATGCCCACCCTGAATCCGTCCATAACCTTTTTGATGTCCAATTCCTCTTGATTCGTGAGGTTGATCACTCGGCCGATTTCTTCTACGGACGTGAGTCTGTTGCTGATCTGCCATTTCCAATCATTCCATTCCTCGTCGGTCACGTCTTTCCAAAGAGGGATGTCCTTTCGATTTCTTCGCTGTGTTTTAATCATAATATTTCCTCCGCACTACCTCCTCTGATATGATTCATGGCTCGGCGCGGATGATCCGAACGCCTCGTTGCCTGTTCGCTTTTGCGGCAGCCGTCTTGCATCGAGCATTTGTCGCTGCGCGCCGTACTTCTTGCGATACCGAATCGACTATTACAGCAAGCAAGAGATATGCCACCGGAAAACGCGCAAAATGCGCGAGTTTTTTGCGCATAAAAAAAATTGTGAACCGAAATCGGTTCACGCGGTTCGTTTCGGTTCGATCACGCTTTCGATTCGGATCGGCGCGAGGCATTCGACTGCTTTCGCGCGGTATCGTTCACGAATCGACGGGAGCGGAGTCGAATTCGTCGCAACGCTTCTTTTTTCGCATGAATTGGCTTTGGCTGATGCCCAGGGCTTCGGCGGCTTTGCGCGACGAGCCGTATTTTGCGTAGGCTTCCGCGATGAGCTTGCTTTCGTAGCGCTCGATGATCGACGTCAGTCCGTCGGAAAAATCCGTGACCGCATCGATCGGGGTTTTGCGATGCCCTCGCGCCGTTGCCTGCTCGGCTTCGTTTTCCTTGATGACGTCCATAGCGGATATCCTGTCAGTCGGCGTGACGATCAGGAGTCTCTGAATCGTGTTTTCCAACTCCCGTATATTGCCGGGCCAAGCGCGCGCGCGCAACGCGGCGATTGCGTCGTCCGAAAACGTCTTTTTTACGCCGAATTTCCTCCCGTATTTTTTCAGGAAATGCCGCGCGAGCGCCGGTATTTCCTCCCTGCGTTCCGCGAGACCGGGTACGCGGATCGGGAATACGTTCAAACGATAATAGAGGTCGCGGCGCATGCCGTCTTGCGACAACAGTTCTTCGGGCGTCCGGTTCGTTGCGGCGAGAATGCGCACATTAGTCTTTTCGGATTCCGTACCTCCGACTTTGAAATATTCCCCGTCCTGGATGACGCGCAACAGCTTTGCTTGCAGATCCGGGGGCAATTCCGAGATCTCATCCAAGAATATGGTACCGTTGTTCGCGATCTCGAAAAAACCCTTTTTCCCGCTGTCCGACGCTCCTGTAAAAGCGCCTTTTTCGTACCCGAAAAATTCCGACTCGAGGAGGTGCGGGGAGATTGCGGCGCAGTTCACGCGCACAAAGGGGCGCATGTTGCGTGCGCTGTTTTGGAAGATCATCGTTGCGACCTTCTCCTTTCCGACGCCCGTCTCTCCCGTGATCAGCACGTTGCAATCGTATTTTGCCACGCGCAGCGTTTCATCCAAAACGTTCATCATCGCGGCGCTTTCGCAGATGAAGTCGTTTGTCAGACTGTTTCGGTATCCCTGCATTTCGGCGCTTCGCTTCGTCCCGCCGATCGGATAGTCCGCATGATTTGCCGCGCGATCCACCGAGAATACGGAATCCTTGAACGCGGGCGCCAAATCCGCGGCCAACATGATGTCGAAATCCGCGTATTTTTCCAGATAACCGTCCGCGACGCGGACGTCCAAATCCCTCGAAATCGCTTCTGTCATGTAGAGCGCATTGCCGAAATTGCTTATGATGTTTGCGAATATTACGGAACCGCCGTTCTTTGCGGCGACGACGTTGATTGTCTCTCCGCCGGGGATGTCCGCGCAGTTGACTGCGAGATCGAAGCGTCCGTCCAAATCCAGCGCTTCTATGCATTCCACGGGTCTGAGTATCTCGACGTGTCGGATCTCATTGAACGTCTCTTTCAATAGCTTGTTGAGCGCGCTTCCTTTTTTTACTTTCAGACCGGTCCCCCGATCCAGGAGACATACGATGCGCGCTTCGTCGCCTGCGGTTTTGCGGATGGCTCCGCCGAATAGGAGATTTGTGATGAGATTGTCTCCTACAATGAGGAAGTCGCGCTTTCCGACGGCCGCCTTGCTGACGTGATACAGAGTTCCGGATTCGTTGCTGATGTACATGAGGAGGCCGGACGGTATGTCATCCGGCTTTTTCACGACCGGAGCCTTGCTGAATATGATTCCGTACCCCTTCACTTCGACCAAGCAAAAAAACATATCGATCTTGCCGATATGCTCGATGTGTATGGGCAGGGAGGCCAATGAGGAATTGCAGATGATCTTGTCTCCGATTTTGACGTCTGCGGCGTTTTCGTAATCAGGACCGATTTCTTCCGCGATGCCGTACAGCAGACCGCCGCTGTCCGTCACGGGATTGTGCATCTTTCCCCTGCGAGAAACGATGTCCATGATCCCCGCGCGAATCCTGTCGGGGTCGTTGTTGTTTTCCGCGCAGATTTGCTTGAAACTCGTAGGCTCGATCATGAGTCTTTTCAGAGAAACGCGCATTTCGCCGGCCGCGATTTCTCGACTGTTGTCCACGCGCCAAGCTGTGGTGGGCAATACGTTTTTCGGTTCGAGGGAACGTTTCGCTCCGTATACGATCATATTCATCTTGGAACGGTTTCCCGCGTTTCTCGCCATTATTGTTCCCTCATCAAACCGATAATCTCGTCGCGTTTCATCTTTCGATAATGGCCCTGTTTCAAATTGCCGAGGCGCACATCGCCGACGGCGATTCGCTCGAGTTCGAGGACTTTGTTTCCGACAGACGCAAACATTTTCCGTATTTGGCGATTTTTACCTTCACGTATGCGGATTTCGACGAGGGCGCTGTGCGCTCCTTGTCGGACGACTTCCACCTCGGCGGGTGCGGTCGTGAAATTGCCGATATCCACGCCCCTTCGGAGCTTCGCGACGCGTTCCCGCGAAAGAACGCCGAACACCTTTGCGCGATATGTCTTGTATATTTCGCAACGCGGATGCGTCATCCTGTATGCAAGATCGCCGTCGTTTGTCATCACCAGCAATCCCGTCGTTGCGGCGTCCAAGCGCCCGACGGGAAAAATCCTCTCTTCGATATCGCAAACCAAGTCCATGACCGTGGGACGATTCTTTTCGTCACGCGTCGACGTAATGTAACCCTTGGGCTTGTTCAGCACGATATAGACCGATCGGGATTCCGGCGCGAGCAAACGTCCGTTCACCTCGACCTCGTCCCCGTCCTTCACATCATATCCGGGCGTCAGCATGACGCGTCCGTTCACCTTTACGTTGCCGTTTTCCGTGAGAGCGTCCGCCTTGCGTCTGCCGGCTATGCCTGCCATAGCGATATATTTGTTCAGTCTCATAGCTTCAATAGTGTATCACATTCGTTTCCTCTTTCCAACTGCTCCGTCAACAATTTCGAGGCGCAATAGCAATAGCAGACAACAGCAGACGCGCCCCGCGTTCGGGCTGGGGCTATGCTCTCGCCTCCGTCTCCCCCCGGGCGTTTCTTGCGATCTTTTTTTGTAAACGTTTGTTCTTGTTGTTTTTTTTATGATATAATGATAAGCGGACGTCGGTCATTTCGATGCCGGAGGCGTCGTTACGACTGTGGTTGCTGTTGCAACGGCAATGGTCGCAATAGGAATACCGGCTTGTCTCGGGGCGAGGTCGATTGTTCCCGAGAAGGGGACGGCGTTATTTCGAAGACAATGCATCGGATACAATACAAAGGAAGCGGGGGAGAGGATTTGGCAAGGGATTTATTCGTAAAAGGGGCCAACGAGCACAATTTGAAAAACATAGACGTTCGCATCCCGAGAGATCGATTCGTGGTGCTGACAGGGCTGTCCGGTTCGGGTAAGTCGTCGCTCGCCTTCGATACGATATACGCAGAGGGCCAACGGCGATATGTGGAAAGTTTGTCCGCTTACGCGCGTCAGTTCTTGGGCCGGATGGAGAAACCGGATGTGGAATACATCGAGGGTCTGTCTCCGGCGATCTCCATCGATCAGAAGACCACGGGTCGAAACCCTCGCTCGACCGTGGGCACCGTGACGGAGATACACGATTATCTCAGATTGATGTACGCGAGAATCGGCGTGCCGCATTGCCCTGTCTGCGGCAAGGAGATCTTCGGGCGGACGGTTGACGGAATCGTGGACGAACTCATGGAATTGCCCGAGGGCAGTCGCGTGACCTTGCTCGCGCCCGTGGTGCGGCAGCGGAAGGGGACGCACGAAAAGGTTTTGGAGACCATTCGAAAAGAGGGGTTTGCGCGGGTCAGGGTGGATGGCGTGATCAACCGCTTCGACGAGGATGAGATCAAGCTCGCGAAGACTTACAAACATACGATAGAGATCGTCGTCGATCGCGTTTCCGTAAAGCCGGGAGTCGAAAGCCGGATCGCGGAGTCCGTCGAGACGGCGATCACCCACGGCGACGGCTTGGTCGTCGCGCATATACAGTACCGGGACGATTCGGATCGGTCGGTGCGCGGAAAAAACGAAACGGACGGACGAGATTCGCGCGTTCGCGAGGAAGAAAAGGTATTGTCCGTGAAACTCTCATGTCCGGATTGCGACATCAGCGTCGAGGAGATGGAGCCGCGCATGTTCTCGTTCAACAATCCGTTCGGCGCGTGTCCCGCGTGCAACGGTCTGGGATATATTCAACGCATCGATCCGGGATTGATCATTACGGAACCGCAGAAGAGCATCCCGGGGGGCGCGCTGTCCGGTATCTTCGCGAACATGGAATTCTCGGGATTTTATCGGCAGATGATCGACGAATTGGCGCGCGAACACGGCGTGGATATCCACCTGCCGTGGGGAAAGTTGCCGGAAAAATTTCGCAAAGAGGTGTTGTACGGCACGGGCGAACGCCATTTGAAATACGCGTACAAAAGCCGAAATACCGGACGCGTGACTCAGATGGATCACAGCTTCGAGGGTATGTTGGCCAACATGGAGCGACGTTATCGCGAGACGACGTCTGATTATATCAAAGAAAAGATGGAACAGTATATGAGTTTGGAGCCGTGCGAAGCCTGCGGAGGTAAGAGGCTCAAACCGGAAGTTCTCGGCGTCACCGTGGGCGGCAAGAATATCGCGGAGCTCTCCGACATGTCCGTTCGAGACGCGTTGACCTTCGTGAACGACATGCGGCTCAGCGAGCGGGATACGGCGATCGCCTATCAAATACTCAAGGAAATTCGTGAGAGGTTTTCGTTTCTCGTGAATGTGGGATTGGATTACTTGACGCTCTCGCGAAGCGCGGGAACGCTCTCGGGCGGCGAGTCGCAAAGAATCAGATTGGCGACGCAGATCGGCTCTTCTCTGGTCGGCGTCATGTACATCCTCGATGAACCCAGCATCGGATTGCATCAGCGGGACAATGCAAAACTCCTGAAAACGTTACGAAACCTGACGGATTTGGGCAATACGCTGATCGTGGTCGAGCATGACGAGGAAACCATGTACGCGGCGGATCACATTGTGGACATAGGCCCGGGCGCGGGTGTTCACGGCGGTCGCGTCGTGGCCGAAGGCACGGTAGACGATATCAAACGAAACAAGAAGTCCGTAACGGGGCAGTATTTGACCGGAGCGAAGAAGATCGAGACGCCGACGGATAGGCGCGAGGGCAATGGAAACGCGATTCGCGTGATCGGAGCCGCGGCGAACAATTTGAAAGGCATAGACGTGACGTTTCCGTTAGGGCAATTCGTCTGCGTTACGGGCGTCTCGGGTTCAGGCAAGAGCAGTCTCGTAAACGAAATTCTCTACAAGGCGTTGGCGCAAAGAGTCAACAGGGCGAAGGTGAAACCCGGTAAATACCAAAATATTGAAGGATTAGAATATATTGACAAAGTAATCGACATAGATCAATCTCCCATCGGGCGAACGCCTCGTTCGAATCCGGCCACGTATACGGGAGTTTTCACGCCCATTCGCGATCTGTTCGCGCAGTTGCCCGACGCCAAGGTGCGCGGATACGAAAAGGGCAGATTCAGCTTCAATGTAAAGGGCGGCCGTTGCGAAGCCTGCAACGGGGACGGCATCATTAAAATAGAGATGCATTTTCTCCCCGATGTCTATGTTCCGTGCGAGGTCTGCAAGGGGAAACGCTACAATCGCGAGACGTTGGAGGTCAAATACAAGGGAAAGAACATTTACGATGTCTTGGAGATGACCGTGTCGGAGTCGATGGAATTCTTCAAGAATTTGCCGACGATCATAAGACAGTTGGAAACGCTCGACGAAGTGGGACTCGGATACATCAAATTGGGGCAGCCGTCCACGCAGCTTTCGGGAGGCGAGGCGCAACGCGTGAAATTGGCGACGGAACTGTCCAAACGCAGCACGGGGCGCACGATGTACATTCTCGACGAGCCGACCACGGGCTTGCATTTCGCGGACGTGGACAATCTCGTCGGGGTTTTGGATAAGTTGGTCGACGCGGGCAATACCGTCGTCGTCATCGAACACAATCTCGACATAATCAAACGCGCGGATTATATCATTGACCTGGGACCCGAGGGCGGAGACAAAGGCGGCACGGTCATCGGTACCGGAACTCCGGAGGAATTGACAAAGAACAAGCGATCCTACACCGGAGAATTTTTAAAACGCGTGTTGTAACAGATCGCCTTTTGCGACTTGTCAATCGCGGCCATGCGCCGGATCCCTCAATCCCTTCGTCTCAAAACCGTTTGAAGGCGGAGTGAGACGCAAATACATTCGCGTCCCGGAGACGCACCGGGTGCTCAAGCGGAAAAAACCGTTTATATTTCATTTGCGATATGATATGCTAAATGAAAACGAGTCGATGGTTCATTCGCGTCTTCGCGTCGTTCGGCGCGGAATGCGAAGGTTCGAACAGCGCTCATACGAATCGAAGCCGCCGACCGGCGGCCAAACGGAGGCAATCATGACGCTTTACGAAATGATCGAAAAAAGACGGTCGGTGAGAAGGTATTCGGAGTCATTCCCATCCAACGCAGCAGTGGACAAGATCGAGAGCTTCATCGAGGACACGGAGCAATTGCCCGGCCAAAACGCGTGGTTTGAGGTCGTATCTTCGGACACGATCAAATCTCCCGTCGCAGCCTACAGCATTCTCGCCTATTGCGAAGCGGGAGACGCGGCCTATGCGAACGTGGGATACGTCCTCCAAAAAGCGGATCTGTACATTCAGAGCCTCGGACTCGGCAGCCTGTGGCTCGGCATGGGCAAGCCCAAAGAAGAAAAGGCTGACTTTTGCATCATGCTCGCTTTCGGCGAGACGGACGTCCCCATGCGAAACGGCGCGTCGAGTTTCAGGCGCTTGCCTCTTAAAAAACTCACGAATGAGGACAATACGGTTGCGCGCGCGGTTCGCCTCGCGCCCTCCGCGCAGAACTCCCAACCGTGGGAAATGCGCTTCGAGCAAGATCTGATGATCCTCCGCTGCGTAGGACGCGGCGTATTCCGTCAGGTTTTGCAGAAAAAATTGAACAAGATCGATCTCGGCATCGCGGCGCGTCACGCGGAAATCGCTCTTCGAAACGACGGGAAAACGATAGAATCCGTCACGCCGAAATCCGACGGGAAGGCATTTGAGATCGAAATACGGTATTCCGACGCGGAAGAGTCGTAATCTGCCTCGCGGTTTCGACAGGAATCTCGGATCGACGCGCCTTCTCGCGTCTTTTTCGCGCGCTTTTCGCGCGAAACGCAAAAAATTTATGAAA
>JAIRTJ010000154.1 GCA_031254995.1 Eubacteriales Family XIII. Incertae Sedis bacterium | reverse complement strand
ATGGAACGATCTGCGGGGGAAGAAGAGCATCGGCATCATCGCGCGCCACGCGGATACGGGAATCACGGAGATCGCGAAGCCCGTAGGCGCGGTCGCGGCGATCACGCCCGTGACAAATCCCATCGTCACGCCGATGAGCAACGCGATGTTCGCGGTGAAGGGAGCCAACGCCATCATCATTACGCCGCATCACGCCGCCGCTTCATCGAGCGCGTACACGGTGAGACTCATAAACGAAGCCCTGGCGAAAATCGGCGCGCCGAAGCACCTTGTGCAGATATTGGACGTTCAGTCTCGAGAAAACACGAGACTGCTCATATCCCGCGCCGATACGGTCGTGGCTACGGGAGGCGCGGGCTTGGTGAAGGCCGCTTACAGCAGCGGCAAACCCGCCTTGGGCGTGGGAGCCGGCAACGTTCAGTGCATTGTCGATTCGGATGTCGATCTGAGGACGGTCGTTCCGATGATAGTGGCCGGGCGAGCCTTTGACAACGGAATCATCTGCACGGGCGAACAGTCCGTCATCGCGCCGAGGGAGCGATTCGCCGAGTTGGCGAAAGAACTCGAAGCCGCAGGCGCTGCGGTCATCGAAGACGAGCCGCGGGCTGACGCCGTTCGAAACGCGCTCTTCGATGAAAACGGGGAGATGAGAAGGGATCCGGTGGGTCGCTCCGCGTACGAAACGGCAAAGGCGGCGGGTCTGGATCTTCCCGAGAGTACGCGCGTCATCGCCGTCGTCGCAAAAGGGCCGGGCCGAGAGGACGTGCTCTCCCGCGAAAAGATGTGTCCCGTTCTCTCTATTTTCTCGTACGATGATTTTCGCGAGGCGACGGATATCGCGGCGCAAAATCTCGAATGCGACGGAAAGGGACACAGCGTCTGCATTCATTCCGGGAACAGGGAGCACATAGAATACGCGGCGCTGAATCTCAACGTGAGCAGATTCGTCATAAATCAAAGTTCGTCGACGAACGCGGGCGGCAGTTTTTTCAACGGTTTGGCCGCTACGAACACCTTGGGTTGCGGCAGTTGGGGCGGCAACAGCATTTCTGAAAATTTAACGTGGAAACATTTGGTCAACATCTCTCGAATCGCGGACTGTATGCCGGACAATCCCGTGCCGAGCGATGAAGAGCTTTGGGGATAATGCGAACGACCGCCGCCGAGTTTGCCGACGGTTGCGCGCAATAAGGAACGCGAATGGAAATCGTATGCGTCACAGTCGAACAGACCCATATCAGGGCATCCGTTGGGTTTTCGGAAAGAAGCGGATTTCGCCTTAGCGGAGTCCGAAGATTTCCGTTGCCGAACGCTTTGCTCGGCGACAAGATGCGGCACAAGCCCGAAGAACTCGCCAATTTCATCGCGGACGCGTTGGCGCGCGGACGCATCGCGGGGAAGAACCTCGAACTTTTCTTCGACTGCGAGACGGGATTTTTCAGGGAATACTCGTTGAAATTCCTGAGCGGAAAACAGCTGCGGATCCTGCGGCGCATCGAAGCCGAGCAGACGCTCGGAGCGGAGATGTCAGAGTGCATCATCGAGGATATGGATTACGGAATGCATCTCAATCCGGAGCATATGCGCGTCCGCGCGATCATGGGCGTGAAATACGATTTTCTCGACAAAATGCAACGGGCGTTGAAAACGAGAGGATACAAGTTGCGTTTCGCGGGGTCGGCGCTCGCCGCGTATGAGAGACTTCTCCGCCCCTTGATATCGTCCGTCAGAGCGGAATTTCCCGAATCGAAGGAAGTGTTGATCTGCTTCGACGCGGAATCCGGCCGACTTCGCATGGCCGTGTACTCTCCCGAAGGTCTTATTCGCCTGGAGGAAAGTCGCGACGCCGATATCGTTTCCTCTTGCGTCCGTCGCTTGGAATCGCACAAGGATACCGATTATTCCGTGATCCTGTCGGGCGACCGCTCCGTAACGGCGGAATTGGAAAAGAAGTTCGCGTCTTGCGGCATTCCCTGGGTTCCCATAGGCCGTTTGCGAAAATACATCGGCGATCGCATAAGTCTTACGGATGAACTCGCGAAGAAGGAACATATGTTCTCGGAGGTTTTCGCGGACGCGGGTTTGGATTTCAAGTTGAACAAATCCCTGAATTATCTCTATGGCGGCGAGGAACGACGCACCCTGGGCGACGCGACGAGATTGATCTGCGCCGGCGCCGTGATGCTCGCAATCCTCCTGTCATTCATGCTCCCGGTCTATAATCGCATCCTTGAGAAAGAAACGGAATCGCGTCGCGAAATCGTAAAAACGGAACAGTACGCGGACGCACGGAGCGAGTTGCAAAAATATCGCGAAGCGCTTTCCGAATTGCGAAGTTACAAGCCCGGAGAGACTTTGCTCGCGGAAAAGGAATCGCGATGGGGATCCCTTCTTTCCGAATTGGGCGACGATCTTTTGGCGAACGCCAAGATCAACGAAATGGTATATGACGACAAGGAGCGATTGCTCATCGACCTCACAAAGAGCTACGCGAGCGAATTCGACGGAAACAAGAGCCGAATCAACGATTCGGGGCGCGTGATCATCACGGAATCAGTCGAACGAACGCAACTCGAAACGGGAGAATACAGAATACAGATCGAGATAGAAATTCTCGACGGGAATGCGGGGAGCGATCGATGATCCACATCAGAAACAGCAGAATTAAAATAGCGATCGTTGGCGCGTTGACGTTGTTCTCGGCGCTCTATATCTGCTTCGTCGCCCCCGTTTTTCAGGAGCGTATCGACAAGTTGCGCATGGAAAACAAATTGTTGGCCCGGGACATCGCCGCGATAGACGAGATGCGCGGCGACCTTACGGCGTTGAAAAAAGATATAGCGGACGCGGAGGGGAAATTGTCGGCCATCCGCGAGAGAACGAGCGTAGGCCCCGCAGAGGTCGCCTTTGATATCTCCGAAAAGGCGGACGCGGCGGGAATTGCGGAGCTCGATATCTCCGAGCAAGAGTCCTTGGCGGCAGGCGATAAAACGGCCTACGGCGCGCAGTTGTTCTCTCGCGCGATCGACATATCGGCGAGCGGAGACTTCGCCTCAGGTCTGCGCTTCATGCGAAGTCTGGAGGACAGCGAGACGGGATTTTACAGCGTCGTCGGATTTGCTCACAGCGGAGGAGCCGAGGGCGATGCGACCTCCCAATGGATATTTCGCGTCACGCTTTACTATTATGAGGGTTGAGGCCGGCGATAAGTACTGAGGACGGAGCGATGCGGACTGTGCTGATTGAAACGGAATACGACGGGAGCGGATTTCACGGTTGGCAGGCGCAACCCGAGACGCGTACGGTGCAGGGCGATCTGGAGGCCGCGCTGTCCAAGGTTTGCGGAGAACCCATTCGCGTTTCGGGTACGTCGAGAACGGACGCCGGCGTTCACGCCTACGGTCAGACGGCGAGCTTTACGGGCGATTTCGGCATACCGACGGAGCGCATACCCATCGCCGCGAACAATTTGCTGACGGACATTCGCATAAAACGCGCCGAGGAAAAGCCGCAGGGTTTTCACGCGAGGTACGACGCCGTCGGAAAAACCTATCTGTATCGCATCCGCGTCGGCGAAACTCCCGATATTTTTCTGCGAAATTATCGTTATCTGTTGAACAAAAAGCCGAATACGAGTAATATGAGAGAAGCGGCCTCTCATTTCATCGGCAAACACGATTTCAGGGCGTTTATGTCGTCCGGCGGGACGCGGCCAAAGACGACGGAGCGGACCGTATTCGCCTTGGATATCTCGGAGTCGCAGACGGAATTGTCCGTCAGGATTACGGGCGACGGCTTTTTGTATAATATGGTAAGGATTGTAGTCGGAACCCTTGTAGAGGTCGGATTGGGCGTCGGGAAACCGGAAAATGCAAGAAAGATCATAGCCTCGGGCGCCAGAAGCGAGGCGGGTCATACGGCTCCCCCCTCGGGTCTTTATTTGGAACGCGTGTATTTCAGCAAAGCGGAAATGGCGGAGTTGACAGCGAATGAGGTATGACAGTGGGAAACCTTCTTGAATCTGCGGAATCGCTGAGAAAATTCGTCGATTCTGCGGAGGTGTACATCTATGTGGTGGATCGCGAGACCGATGAGATTTTGATGGTCAATGATTTCTATGCACGCACGTTGGGCGTCGCGAGGGAACGCATGGAGGGACACAGATGCTGGGAATTCGTGATGGGACCCGACGAAGGCCCTTGCCCTTTCTGTCCGCGCAATGCGGAATCGAAAGACCCCGACGGATCGAATGCGGAGTCGCGCGTCACGGAGGCTTTCAACCCGACGCTCGGCATATGGGGACGTTGCATGAGCAGAGCAGTCGAGTGGTCGGACGGCAGACCGGCGCATATCATTACGGTCATCGACGTCAGCAACGAGAAATTGCTGAGAGAAGAGCTTTCGAGGCTCGCGTATTACGACAGATATACGAACCTTCCCAACCGCGCGAAGCTCGAAAAGGACTTGGACGAGCGACCGAAAGGAAATTATTGCCTCATCGCATACGATTACATATCCATGCGGCATGTGAACGACGCATACGGGCGGAGCGCGGGCGACGCGCTGATGAAAACGGTAATCGAATGGATAAGGAGCTTCAATCTGCAACGCTTCGAAATCTATCGGGTGGACGGCGACGAATTTTGCCTGCTGTTCGATTACGCGGATATGATGAGCGCGGGCGGTCTGGCGGACAGGATATTCGAACGCTTTCGGGAACCGTGGGAAGTGCGGCCGGAAAACGAAAAGAGCTTTATCTTCTGCAAGATCGCACTGTGCGTCATAGACGGACGAACGGGATTTGAGGATTCGGAGACGATCATGTCCATCATCGAGCGAACGCTTCGGATATCGAAGGAAACGGGCGCCGTGTCCCTCTACGACCGAGAAACGGATATGATGTTGCGTCGAGAATTGGAGTTGGAGATCAGATTGAAGGATTGCGTAATGAACGGGATGATGGGATTTGAGGTACGCTTTCAGCCCATCGCGGATCCGAAGAAGGGCGTATGGCTCGGCGTGGAAGCCCTCTGCCGTTGGGAAAGCCCCGGATTCGGCAGCATTCCGCCGCTGGTGTTCATTCGCATTGCGGAACAGATAGGTCTCATCAACACCATAGGATATTGGGTTTTGGAACAGGCGGTCTCCGTGTGCGCGCGTCTGAATCTTCACGAGGCGGAGGATTTTTTCCTCGACGTCAATCTGTCTCCCGCGCAGATATCCGATGAAGCCCTCGTCTCAAACGTGCTCACGGTTCTGCGCCGAAACAGATTTTCCGGGCGCAACCTGGTGTTGGAGATTACGGAGAGCGAAGAGTTGGAGACCGGCGGATACGCTCGCGTCGCGATGGACAGGCTGAGCGCGGCGGGAATAAAAACAGCTCTGGACGATTTTGGAACAGGTTATTCCAATTTTAACAATTTAAAGAACTTGCCTGTGCGGATACTCAAGACCGAAAAGCAGTTCATCGACGATATCGCCACAAATGAATACCAACAGCATCTGTCCTATCTGTTGGCGGAATTGGCGCACGTTGCGGACATGAAATTGATCGCGGAGGGCGTGGAGACGAAGGAACAGATGAAAAGGCTCATGGAGAGCGGAGCGGATTACTATCAGGGATACCTGTTTTCCGAGCCGTTGACCGAGGGGGAGCTTCTAGCGAATATCGAGAAATTCAGAACGGCGGATCCCATCTTCGAAGAAGTGCGTCGCGAATTGATCCGCGAAAGCGCGTGAAAGGCTCTTGATATGCGAATAACGGAATTGCTCGGAAAGAAAATCATATTGTTCGACGGAGCCATGGGCACCATGTTGCAGTCCGCGGGTCTGTCGGGCGGCGAACTGTCGGAGGCGTACAACATCGAAAATCCGGAGACGGTGCGGGCGATTCATCGGGCGTACCTCGAAGCAGGAAGCGATGTCGTCACGACGAATACGCTCGGCGCCAACAGTCTGCATCTGCGCGGTTCCTCCTATTCGCCGAGCCGCGTGATCGAAGCGGGAATAGGAAATTGCAAGGCGGCCGTCGCCGACGCGGGCAAAGGATTCGTCGCGCTCGACATCGGTCCTTCCGGAAAATTGGTCGACATGACGGACGACTTTGATTTTGACGACGCTTACGAGTTATTTCGCGAGCAGATCGTCGCAGGGACGGAAGCCGGCGCGGATCTCATTCTGTTCGAGACGTTTACGGACGTCGTCGAGCTGAAAGCCGGCGTCTTGGCCGCGAAGGAGCATTCCGATCTGCCCGTGTTTTGTTCGCTCACCTTCTCGGAAAACGGTCGGACGCTCACGGGCTCCGATCCGGTGACCGTCGTGCGGATGTTTCAGGATATGGGCATTGCCGCCATAGGAATAAATTGTTCCTTGGGCCCTGCGGAGACGTTGCCGCTGATCGAGGAGATGACAGCTGTTTCGAAGATCCCCGTGTTGGCTCAACCCAACGCGGGATTGCCTCACGCGGAGAACGGGACGACGAGCTACGATGTGAGCGAGAGCGACTTCGCTCTTCATGCGGAACGCATTCTCGAAGCGGGCGCTGCGGCGGTCGGAGGTTGTTGCGGTACGACGCCCGCCTATATCTCCGAACTCTCCGCGCGGCTGCGAGCCGCAGGCGATGAAGAGAAAGTGAGGCGGTTTCCGGCTCTGCAAACCGGATTTTTGAGCGAAAGGATCGCATCTTCCTGTCCTACGGCGTGCGCCGTCGTCAAATCCGTCGCCTTGGACGGACGGACGAGAATCGTCGGCGGACGCATCAATCCGACGGGAAGGCGCGAGATCGAAGAGGCTTTATCCTCGGGCGACTATGCGCGTCTCACAAAGGAGGCCGTCAAACAATCGAAGGCGGGCGCGGATATCGTGGACGTCAATGCGGGGTCGCCGAATATCGACGAGGAAGAGGCCTTATCTCGATTGGTTCGCAAGATCTCGTTGAAAGGAAATATCCCGTTGATGATAGATTGCAAGGATCCGAGACGCGCGGAGCGCGCGCTGAGGTATTGCAGGGGCAAAGCGATCATAAACTCCGTTACGGGAGAGCGAGCGAGCATGGATGCCGTATTTCCCATAGCGGCGAAGTACGGCACGGCCGTCGTCGCTCTCGCCATGGATGAAAAAGGCGTGCCCGCGAGCGCGGAAGAGCGGCTTTCGATATTGGAAAAATTGCTGAGCGAGGCGGCGAAATACGGCATCGGCAAGGACAGGATCATCGTCGACATGTTGGCTCTGAGCCTCAAGACGGCGCCCGGCGCGGCGCGCGAGACCTTGAGGGCCGTTACGGCGGCCGGGGAACGATACGGCGTCAAGACCATATTGGGAGCAGACAACATATCCTTCGGATTGCCCGAACGAGGATCCGTCACGAGCGCATTTCTGTCCATGGCGGTATACGCGGGGTTGGACGCGGCCATCACCGATCCGACCGTAGCTGAGTACAAGGACGCCGTCAAGAGCGCGGAGTCGATTATGGGCGGCGACCCGGGCGTGTAAACGTATGTTCGTCGCTTGAAAAAGATAGGCCGATGCGGTTGACGGAACGACAAGAAAAAACCGGCGAGAAATGATATCCGGACACGCGGCTTTGGGAGCGAGAGCTCCGAGGGAGGTTTTTGTTGCGGACGCGTGTGCGGGGAGAAAAAGAAATGGTAAGACCGAGTTGGGATGAATATTTCATGGGCATAGCCGAGTTGACGTCGAAGAGATCGACGTGCCTGCGTCGAAGGGTGGGAGCGGTCATCGTGCAGGACAAGCAGATCATCGCGACCGGCTACAACGGCGCGCCCAAGGGCATCGCGCATTGCGACGAGATAGGCGGTTGCCGCAGGGAAAAGCTGAATATCCCGTCAGGCGAGAGGCATGAGCTGTGCAGGGCTCTTCACGCGGAGCAAAACGCCATCATCCAGGCGGCCACGTCGGGACAGAGCATCGAGGGATCGACCATTTACATCACGCACCAACCCTGCGTGATCTGCGCGAAGATGATTATCAACGCGGGTATCCGAAAGATCATCGTTGGAGAGGGATACCCCGACGACCTCGCGGTGGAAATATTGGAGGAAGCCGGATTGAAGATCGTAACGATCGAAAACGGCGACGAGGTGTGATTTAAAATGACAGACAATACGAGTATCAAATTCGTCGTGGCGTTGTGCTTTATCGTTCCTTTTATACTGTCGGCGTTTCTTTCGCCTGTGGCGATCGGTCTGTCGTCCCGAATCGGCGCGATGGACGTGCCCAAGGATGAACGCAGGATGCACAAAAAACCGGTTCCTCGGTTTGGGGGCATGGCGATCTTCCTTTCGGCTGTCGTCGCCTTCGTGCTGATCCGCATGCTTTTTTCGGAGCTTATTCCCTTTTCGGAACAGGGAAACGAACCGATCGATAAGATTCTCATCGCCGTCGCGGGCGGCGCGCTCATCTACATCGTCGGTGTCGTCGATGATCTGCGGGGCATGAACGCCTTTGTCAAATTCATCTGCCAGATCATCTGCGCCGCCTTCGTTTTTTGTTTCGGCATACGGATACCGACCATCAGTTTGTTGGGTCTGAATTTCTCCGGAGAGACGACGGGCGATCTCATCGCGAGCTTTGTCGCGACCGTCGTCTGGATTGTCATCATCACGAATACGATCAATCTCATCGACGGATTGGACGGTCTCGCCGCCGGCGTCGCGGCCATAGCATCTCTCTCCATCGCTTACGCCGCCTACATCCACGGCCATTACACGGTGGCGTTGTGCATGACGGCCATCGCGGGATCGGCCGGAGGGTTCCTGCCGTTCAACTTCTATCCCGCCAAGATATTCATGGGCGACAGCGGAGCCTTGTTCCTCGGCTTCATGCTCGCCTCTGTATCCGTCATCAGTCCGGCGAAGGGCGCTACGGCGGTCGCGACGCTTGTGCCCGTGTTGGTGTTGGGCGTCCCCCTCTTCGATGTGGTCTTCGCCGTTTTGCGACGGATCGCGCACAGGAAACCGATCTTCGGCGCGGACAAGGGGCATCTGCACCATCAATTGTCAAATGTGGGAATGGGACAACGCCGGTCGGTACTCATGCTATACGGGATCAGCAGCGTGATGGGCATCGCAGCCATCGTCTTTTCGCGGCAGCTTTACGCGGAAGCCATTCTCCTGTTTTGCGTCGCTGTGCTGTTCATCATCATCCTGATTTGGGAGTGGAACAAATCCGACGAGCCTGTCGAGCAACCCCCCGGCGACGATCTCGAACGGCAACGAAAAAAACCGGTTTGAAATTATGCGCCAAAGGCTATATAATGAGAGGGCGCACTTAAACAGCGTCGGGGAAACGTCGCCGGGCAGATGAGGTTCGGCGGAGTTTTTTGCGCGATTCCCCGACAAAGCTAAGATTTAGGAGGAGAAAATTGGGCACAATCATATTTCTTATCGTGTTCCCGCTTTTGGCGGCTCTGATTCTCTTGTTCGTCAAATCCGACAAGCTGAGAGGGCCTACGGTCATTTTTTCCGCGGCGTTGATCGCCGTTGGCGCCGTCGTTCTCACGGCGCAAAATTTCGGAAAGGAGCCGGCGCTTCTGTTCTCGGGAGGCGGGTTTGCGAGCGAGGCGACAACCCGCGCGATGATGGGAATCGAGGCGGCGCTTGCTCTCTTGATCGTATTCTTGGGAATCAAACACAAAAAATATCTCGCGTCCGTGTTGGCGATCGTCCAATGTCCGCTGTTGATTTGGTTCGAGCTGACAAAGGGACATGAAATAGAGGTCGAAAAAAACCTGTACGTCGACAATTTTTCGATGATTATGGTGTTGATTATCGGAA
>JAIRTJ010000146.1 GCA_031254995.1 Eubacteriales Family XIII. Incertae Sedis bacterium | reverse complement strand
GACATGGACGTCACGGAGATACCCGGGGCGGACAACCTCTTTCAGGCGGAGGGCATCATACGAGACGTCCAAGAGCGATACGCGACCTTGTACGGCGTCGCGCGATCCTATCTGCTCGTAAACGGGAGCAGCGCGGGCATCATCGCCGCTGTCTTGGCCTCCGTGCGACCGGGCAAACAGCTCATCATGGCGCGCAATTGTCACAAATCGGTCTTCAACGCGCTGTCTCTCGGCGGACTCGAGCCGGTCTTCGCGCGGCCCGCGTCGGATCGCGAATACGGCGTCTCGGGAGCGATACCGACGGCGGAGATCGAGCGGCTTTTGGCCGAATATCCCGACGCGGATGCGGTCATTCTGCCGTCTCCCAATTATTACGGCATATGCAGCGACATACGGGCGATCGCCGACGCGACGCATCGAGCGGGCAAGATCCTCATCGCGGATCAAGCTCACGGCGCGCATTTGAAATTTTTCAAAACATTCGGTTTCGGAGAGGGAATGCCTCCATCGGCGGAGGACTGCGGCGCGGACATCGCGATCAACAGCATTCACAAGACGCTCGCGTCCTTCACGCAGAGCGCCCTGCTCAACCTCAATTCGGACAGGGTTGACCGACGCGAGTTGGAGGATCGATTGCAGGCGATCGAGAGCACGAGTCCGTCCTACATACTGATGGCCTCGCTCGACATCAACGCCGAGATACTGGAGACCCGCGGCGCGGAGGTCATGCGCGCGTGGAAGGAAAACATCCTTTATTTCCGCGAGGAGGCCGAGAAGATCTCGGGACTCGAAGTCATGCATTCCTCGGGAATCGGTTGCGAAATCCATCGCGACGGCGCCGCGATGGACATCACGAAGATCAATTTGAACATGGGCGCGCTCGGCATAGACGGAGCTCGCCTTGAAAAACTGCTGATCGACGAAGGAATCTTTCCCGAACTTTACGCGGGCGATCTGCTCATGCTGATGACCGGAATCGGCAACACGCGGGCGCATATGGGGCGCACGCTTCGGGCGCTCGAAAGGATCGCCGCGAACGACGCGCGCCCAAGCTCGGAAAGAAACGCGCCCCTCCGAATGCCGGAGCCCGGGAAATTTCACGCCGTGCCTCGCAAAACGACGCTCGTGAGCGCAAGCGACGCGGCGGGAAGAATCTGCGCGAGGTCGATCATACCCTACCCTCCCGGCATTCCGTTGGCCTGTCCGGGCGAGGAGATCACGCCCGAGATCGCGCAGTGCGCGCGGGCTCTCCGCGACGCGGGCGAAAAGGTGCTCGGCGTAGACGACCTGGGCAGGATTTCGGTCGGCGCAGAGGAATCATAGCGAGCGCCGCGCGAAAAATCGGATCGCAAATCAAACCCGCGGAAGATCCGGCGGCGGGGTCTCCAAGTATTCGCTCGAGAGCTGTATGTGCGTGTGCGTGATCGCGAGAAAGACCGTCACCGCGACATAGGCGAGCAGGCTCAGCGTCGCGAAGGCGTATTTGTACGCATTTGCGAGAGATCTCCCCTTGTCGAAGAAACGCTTGATCTTATCGAATTTCACGATGAGTATTACGATCGCCCATAGCGAGAATATCCCAAAAAATCCATAATTTATAAACCACGGCACATCGAGCATCGACACCGCGATCATCAGCAGATTGTGCATGCAGTGGAGAACGATGGCCCATTTGATGGCGTATCGAAAGGTGATGTAGCCCAAAATCAATCCCGCCGCGAACGAATGGCCGAATTGCGGGAAGTTCGCGTGATAGAGGCCGAAGAGTATCGCGCCTGCGACGATGGCGAAATTGCGGCCGTACCGCGACAACGCCCGCAACGCGACGCCTCGAAAAAGAACCTCTTCCACCGCGGGGCCGAACACCACAGCGTTGAGCATGACGAAGACAAAGCCGCCGTTGTGCGGATCGGGCTCGGAGAATGCAATCCGATACCCCGCCGCCTCGAAAGCCAGCGCGATCGCTTGGCTCAAGAGCTGAAATACCGGTTGCAGGCCGACGATGCACACGAAGGCGTTTAGGAGAACCTTGGGCGGGATCTCCCGTCTCTCCTCAAGAATATCCTCCAAGTCGAAATTGTCGCGATAACAAAACCAAATAAAGCCCATGCCTACCAACGACGAGATCAGATAGACGATGCCGTTGATGCGAAATCCGCCGAAAAAGACGATGACCAACGACGCGAAGGACGTGATGATCAAATATCCGATCAACGCAATCGACAGCGCGTTGACGTCGCCTTTGATCGCTTTTCTTTCCAATTTTCCCGGATTGTTTATTTCCCTCATATCTGTATCTGCGTCGTGTGTGTCATGGGGACGGACTTAATCCAAGCGCTCCTATGCGCGGCGCAAGCTCTCTCTTTATTCAAGCACGATTTGAGAAAGCTGTCAATAAGTCCGATCGCAAAAATTTCGCTACGGATTTCAGGTTGCCAAAAATTTTCCATTGACAAAGGCTCCGATTTATCGGAAAATAATAAAAGGCGTTTCGCGCATACGCGCAAATGAGGCGTCGGGAATCAGCTCAGCCGGGAGCCCAAGCGGCAACAAAACGATGGACGCTTTTGTTGCGAATCGTTTGGGAGTAAAGCAGCTGAGAACATTGAAAATGCAAGTACGGGGAATTAGCTCAGCCGGGAGAGCGCGTGGTTCGCAATCACGAGGTCAGGGGTTCGATCCCCCTATTCTCCACCAATTTTCCCAAAAATTGGCAGGATGTATGTCCTGCCTTTTTTCGTTCCTGTCCGGTTGCGCGCCGACATACCATGCAGACTTCTTCCGCTCGCCCTTAGTGTCTTTCGCGAATGCCCTGTATTGCTCCATCGTAACGGTCAGTGTCACGTCAATGATGTAGCCTTCGGAAACCGTCACCTTATCAATTAACTCGCAAACAATCATATTTTTGACGTTCATTTCACACTCGTCGAATATCTCCGCAAAGCTGACATAACGGTCATGCTGTTCCTTGAATCTGTCGAACATCCTTGCGGTATTCGCGAGCGTTTCCGACAGCGTACGTATAGACTGCTCCGCCTTGTCGCGTTCACACTCCGCCGCCGCTATCATCTCGTTCAGCAGTTCAGGTGTAAAGTTGCTCGCGCCCCGTATGGACTTCACGATTTCGGATTTCAATGCGCCGAGGTCGTCGGTCTTTTTGCGAAGTTCGTGTTTAGCCACGGAGAGCTTTGCCTTGATGTCTTTAGTTTCCGTGTCCCTGCGCTTGTTTGCGATGACGGAGAGGGGAATGCCTTTCAGACCATCTAACAGTTCCCTGACGACAGTCAAGACCGCTTCGTCTACGCGTGTTGCCGTGTAACCTGATTGCCCGCAGCATTTGTCCTTGTGCCTTACGCGGTTGTAGCAGAGATAGCGCCAATATCTGCGGTCATAGACTGAGCCGTCCTTTCTGACTCGCCTTTTGCCCGCCGTCGAAGTGATAAGTCTCGCCCCGCATACAGTCGATGATTACATAGTCGTATCCGTGCTTGACGTGGCTCAGGTACTCGCGCAGGGTGAACTCGCGGCTCATGGCGGTGACGAGGGTCATCTCCATGCCGGAAAGCTCGATGCTCGACGGCAGAAGGTCAACGCCTTCTTTGTGGTGCAGGATGCCGCCGTAATGCTCGAAATCCCTGTCCTGAATGATGTTGTCCATCACCGTGGCAAGCGTGACGGGCAGGCTGTCGTTATCCGGCCAGCCGAGCGCGG
>JAIRTJ010000145.1 GCA_031254995.1 Eubacteriales Family XIII. Incertae Sedis bacterium | reverse complement strand
GGCGATCCGCTCGGATTCGTCGCAAACGCCGGCAGCGGCGGCGCGTACTTCCCGGGATTTGCGCTCAGCGAGATGATCTCCTGCTTCATCTTCGCGGTCTTTTTTTACAAACGCAGAATCACATGGTTGCGCGTCTTCTTTGCGTGGATACTCAATCTCGCGATCGTAACGCTCGGCATGAATTCCTTGTGGCTCATGCTCATGTACGGCATGGACGCGGGCGCGGTATTCGCGACGATGCGGGTCGTCAGCAACCTCGCCCAGTCTCCCTTGCATATTATACTTCTGTATTTCGTGTTGCGAAAGATCGAGGATCTCCGCAGGGCTTAAATCCATATTCGAACGATCTGCTTTTCCGAGAGGCGAGTCTTTAAACTTCCGAAATTCGCGCGATTCATTCGATAGCCTCGTACATGCGTTCCGCGTCCTCCTTGCGCACGCTCTCCTTCAAGTCGATCGCACGGATCCGCAAGGTCGATTCCCCAAACCGTATTTCGATCTCGTCGCCTGCGCATATCTCCGTTCCCGCCTTGGCCGTTCGTCCGTTCACTGAAACGCGCTCGCGGTCGCAGGCCTCCTTCGCGACCGTCCTTCGTTTGATGATCCGCGACGCCTTCAAAAATTTGTCCAATCTCATTCTCATTTCCTTTCGCGACAGTTATCGCGCGCGTCGTTTTCGCCGAAGGATCGAAATCCCCCCTACTCGCATTCCGTGAACGCTTAGGCGCGCGCCTCGCGGTTTCGCCATGCAAAACGGGACGGCGGATACCGTCCCGTTCGATAATCAATTGAATCTCGCTCTCCCCGCCCTATTTGTTGACAGCGTCCTTCAAAGCCTTGCCCGCCTTGAACACGGGAGCGATGGAAGCCTTGATATCCATTACTTCGTCGGGCTTCCTGGGATTTCTGCCTTTTCTTGCCTTCCTCTGGCGCGTCTCAAATGTTCCAAAGCCGATAAGCTGTACTTTTTCGCCCTTTACGAGAGCTTCCTCGATGGTGGCTATAACGACATTTACCGAAGCTTCCGCGTCCTTCTTGGTGAAGCCTGTTTTCTCAGCAACGCCGGCAATCAATTCTGCCTTATTCACGAATATGACCTCCTTCTTTATCAATGCGATGATGGGTACTGTTGACCGATTTCGTTTTACATTCTCCCATTTTTCAATACGGTTGTCAAGACTTTTCTGTACAACTTCACAAGGGTTTCACCCTTCGGGAAGTAAATAAGCTCATCCTCCGTGACGGCTCGAGTGACAAAAACCATGATCGCGTAAACAACGCCGCCCGCCGCGATCGCAACGAGGACGGAGATCGCATTGCCCGCGAAAAGGCTCATGCCTCGAAACGCGACGAAGGCCGCAACGCTCATCGCCAAGGCCGACAGAAGGGGTCTCAGAAGGGTTTTCCTCCAATCGAAGATCGCGCCCGTGTACTTTTTCACGGCGCGGAGATTCAGCGCCGTCGCGACGATGTAGGCGCATACTGTTCCCGCGGCGGCGCCCATGACGTTGATCGACGGTATTCCCGTCAACACATAGGTGACTCCCGCCTTGCAGATCGCGCCTATAAAGAGATTGACGACCGGCGTCACTTGGCGTCCCATGCCCTGGAGCGCACCCGTCAACGTCTGAATGGACATGTAAAAGACGATTCCAACGGCGAGAATGAAGAGACTGGGCGCGGCGGCGACAGCGTCCTCCGGTTGCGCGGGATAGAGCAATCTCATGATCGGCTCGGACAGCGTCATGAATCCGAGCGCGCAGGGCAATCCGAGCAACAGCGTCATGCGAAAACCCAAGATCGTATTGTAGCGAAGGAACGGCATATCGCCCGTCTTGAACGCGGCGGTGATAGTCGGAACCAAGCTGATGGCGATCGCCTGCGTGACGACCTGCGGCAGATTGACGAGAGGCGCTGCCATGCCCGTCAGCTGACCGTACATCTCGCGCACCTGATCCGGAGCCCAACCGGTGTCCGAAAGTCTGTTTGCGACGATGGCCAGATCGATATTGCTCATGATCGGCATGATGGCGGAACCGATCGTGATCGGCACGGAAATCGCGAACAACAGATAGAGAATGCGGAGGACGGACTGTTTCTTTTCGCGAAACGCCCTCCGACTTTTCGCGATGCGCGTCTTGAAACTCCGTTGCTTCACGGTGGCGAAATAGATAAGCAGAATGACGATGAAACCGGCGACAGAGCCGGCCGACGCTCCGAACATCGCGCCCGCGGCTGCGTGCGACGTTCCGATCGGAGCGAGGAAAAACGCGAGCGACAATCCGATGATCACGCGGAAAAACTGTTCGACGATCTGGACGACGGCCGAGGGCTTCATGTTTCGCATACCTTGAAAATATCCCATGTACGCGGACATCACGGTTACGAAAAAGAGAGCCGGCGATATGGCTCGCATAGCGTAAGCCGCTCCTTTCAGCGCGTCCACGCGGCCTATTATGGCGTCCGATCCGATAAAGAGAAACAGGGAGAGCGCCATGCCGAAGACGATCATGACAAACAATGATATGCGGAATACACGATGCGCACCAAAGTGATCTTTCAACGCTATGCGCTCGGAGACCATGCGGGATACGGCTACGGGAAACCCCGCGATGGAGACGGTCAAGAGCAGGGAATAGATGGGGTAGACGGCCTGATAGTATCCCATCCCCTCAGCGCCGATCAGGTTTGCGAGCGGAATCCTGAAAAACGCGCCCAATACCTTCGAGATGATACCGGCCGCGCTGAGGATCATAGCGCCGCGCACAAAGGTCTTTTTAGCCATGCAATGCTCCGAGGATGCGTTCCGAGGCGCGCGCGACCTCGGATTTGACCCGTTCTATGTCTATGAATGGGAAGACCCCGTCCTCGTACACGATCGTCCCGTCCGTCATCGTGAGGATCGTATCACCGCCCGATGCGGCGTAGACGACATTGTTGCGCGCGTCGTACATGGGGATCATGTGCGGACCCGACAGATCGAGCACGATCAGATCGGCGCGATAACCGGCCTCTATACAGCCGCAGTCGTCCCTTCCCTGAGCGAGGGCGCCTGCGCGCGTTGCCGCGTGAATGGCCTGTGCCGGCGTAATGCAGGTCGGGTCGTTTTTTCGTTCCTTGGTCAGCAACGCGAAGAATTTCATCTCCTCGATCATGTCCAGATTGTTGTTGCTCGCGACGCCGTCCGTACCGATGGCCATGTTGACGCCGCGTGCGAAAAACATCGGTATGTCGCAGACTCCGCTCGACAATTTAAGATTGCTTACGGGACAGGATGCGACCGTCGCGTCGCGCGCAGCGAGTATATCCGCATCGCTCTCCTCCGCCCACACGCAATGAGCCGCAGTCGTCTTAGCGCGAAAAAGCCCGAGGCTATCGAAATATGCGACGGGCGTAAGGCCTCCGTGTCGCGCCTTGCACGCCTCATGCTCAGCCCGCGTCTCGGAGACATGCACCTGTATGCGCGCCCCTCTCTGCACTGCGAAATCCGCGAGAGCGCGCGCTACGGCGGGTGAGGACGTGTATTCCGCATGCAAAGCCATATCCACGCGAATGCGGCCGTTTTCCGCGCCGTGATAACATTCGTAAAGCTGTGTTGCCTCTCGAAAACCCCTCAGGTTATGGGCATCTTTCTCATCAGCATCGGAGGCTATGCCCCTTGCGATATTCGCCTTTGCGCCGCTCTCCGCGACGGCCCGAGCCATATCCTCGCAGAAAAAATACATATCCGAGGAAGAGACGATGCCGTATCGCAGGGATTCCGCCATCGCGAGCAAGGTCGCAAAATAGACGTCTTCACTTGTAAGTAGTTCCTCAAATGGAAAAATTCTCTCCGTCAGCCAGTCGTTCAGCTTCATATTTTCGCCGTAACCGCGCATGAGCGTCATGGGAGAATGGGCATGCGCATTGTAAAAACCCGGCATGAGCAACCGCTCTCGCCCATCGTACACGCGCTCGTAATCTCCGGGCGGAGGATCCTCTCCGACATATACAATTTTTTCGCCTGCGACGGCCACGGAGCAGTGTTCTTTAACCCCGTTCGGCGTCAACGCGATGATGTCCTTGAACAGTATATTCATGCGCGCCTCATATCCATGTATTCCAATATCTTTTCAAACAATTTATTCATATCCTCTTCCGTGCCGATGGAGATGCGCAGGAAATTGTCGATTCTCGGCTTATCGAAATGCCTGACGAGGATGCCGTTTTCCCTTAAAAACCCGTAAAGATCAAAGGCTGAGATATCTTCGTGGGATATGAACACGAAATTCGCGAGGCTCTCCGGCACGAAGAATCCCATGCCGCGCAACGTGTTCATGGATTTGTACCGGATGCGCATCGTTTTTGCGAGATGCTCGCGAAAATACTCCTCATCCGCGACGGATGCCCTGCCGACTTCCGCCGCCGGTCTGCTCACCGTATATGAATTAAAGGAATTTTTCACGTCGTTCAGCGCGGAGATCAACGTCTCGTTCCCGCAGCAATAGCCCAGCCTCAACCCCGCCAAGGCGCGCGACTTCGAAAAGCTCTTCACGACGAGAAGGTTTTCGTACTTGTCCGTGAGCGGTATCGCGGAGTATCCGCCGAAATCGGAATAGGCCTCGTCGATGATGACGACGGAGTCCTTGGACGTCTTCAACAGGTATTCTATGAATTCCGGCCCCTCGCCTATTCCCGTGGGCGCATTGGGATTTGCGATCACGATGCCGCCGTTTGGCCTGTCGTATTCGTACGCTCCGATGCGCAACGAATCATTCAGCGGAATTTGCTCGAACGGTATTCCGAAGAGATTGCACCAGACGGGAAAGAACGAATACGTGATGTCGGGAAACAGGACGGGGAGATCGGAATTGAAGCAGGCGCGAAACGCAAGCGCCAACACCTCGTCTGAGCCGTTTCCTGCAAATATTCGCTCCGCAGACGTACCGTGATAATCCGCCAAAACCTCGCGCAGAGCCCCGGCGCCGGCATCCGGATAGCGGCGCAAAGTCGCGACATCGAAGATGCGCAATGCGAGAGCCGCGCCGGGAGACGGAGGATAGGGATTCTCGTTCGTGTTGAGTTTAATTACGTCCGACGATTCCCGTTGCTCCCCCGCGACATAGGGGTCGATGCGCACAAGATTGTCGCGCCACGATCCGGTATGTTTTGTTTCTGCCATCTTATTCCGTTTCTTGTTCGTCCCCCGAAGATCCGTCCGTATCGCCCTCATCCGGAGATCCGCTCGCATTGCCATCCGTCTCGCCCTCGTCCGCGGATTTGGGAACGATCAGATACGGTTCGCCCGTAGAGGGATCCACATCGACGAAATACCGAATGTCGCTTTCTTCCTTCAGCTTTTCAAGAGCCTTCTTCGCGTGTTCTTCCTTCAGAACTCCCTCGATCGTGGGAGTGCTTTCCTCCAAGGTCATGGGCCGTTCCTCGATGAGATCGCTGAAAGCCTTTATGATATGGAAACCGAACTCGGTTTCGATCACTTCGCTGATCTCCCCGTTTTTCAGCGCAAACGCCGCTTCTTCAAAGAGGGGGGTCGTCCATCCTTTCGGAACGAAACCGAGGTCTCCGCCCAAATCCTTCGTGCCGGGATCCAAGCTGTTTTCCTTCGCAAGCGTCGCGAAATCCTCTCCGGCCAACGCCCGTTCGCGCAGAGCCTCTATCGCCGTGCGATCCTCATCCTTCAACTCGGGGCCGCCCATCAATATGTGACTGACCTGTATCGCGGACGGCGAGACGAAGCTCGCCTCGTTTTCGTTGAAATACGAGAGGACTTCCTCGTCACTCACAGGATCGTCCTCGCTCACCTTCTCAATGAATGATTGGCTGTAATAATTCGCTTCCAAAAAATATCTCAACACATCGTTCGTTATGCCCGCGTCGTCCAACTGCGTCTTGATGTCTCCCGAACCCATGAGGGATTCGATCTGATCATCCACCGTCTTCTTCTCGTCCTTAACGATGTCGCTTCCCTTCAAATTCCCTCTGATCAACTCGCTTTCGACCATGTAGATGAGAGTGGAGTTTCGAATTTCCTCCCGTTCCTCATCGCTCCATGTGCTGATGTCGATGCTGTTTATGATCGCCAAGAGATTGACGATTCCGTCTACTTGCTTTTCGTAGATTTTTGAACTTCCGACTTCCGCCAGAACCTCGCCTTTGCTTTTGCCGCAGGAGGCGAGCGCAAAGATCAACGTCAAGCAAAGCGCAAACGTCATCGCCTTCTTCATAAGTTTGTTCATTTTCATATCCGAATTCAACCTTCCCGATCCGTGCGTTATTTCAACTTAGTCAATTATACCATAACCATATCGAGCAATTCCAATATTTCTTGCGTATCAGGGAAAGAACCCTTTTCTCCCGAGAGTCGCAGGAAGGGCGGCGAGACGCCGCCGACGACGAGTCGATCACCGAACTTGGCGAACGCTGCGCTCGCACCTTCCCGATGAAATCCGCCTTCGGACGCGTAGCGCAGTACGACGCAACCCTTTTCCGCTTTGACCGTCTCTATCCCTGCGGCGACCGCAAATTGTCTCATGAGCGAAACGAAGACGAGGCGCTCCGCGGCCTCGGGCGGCGGACCGAATCTGTCCGACAATTCCGCGAGAATGTCTTCCGCGTCTTCGAGCGTCTCGATCATAGAGATCTTTTTGTATATCTGCAATCGCAGGATCTCATCCTCGATGTAGTCATTCGGGATGAATGCGGGAAACGGGAGATCGATCTGCGCGTCGATGTCCGCCTCTCGCGCGGGAGTCCCCGATAGAGCGCGGACGGCGTCCTCCACCATCTTGCAGTAGAGTTCGTAACCGACGGTCACCATGTGTCCGTGTTGTTCCGAACCCAACAAGTTTCCCGCGCCTCGTATTTCGAGGTCGCGCATCGCGATCTTGAAGCCCGCGCCCAACTCCGTGAATTCCTTGATCGTGCGCAGTCGTTTCTCGGCAATCTCGCTGACGATCTTGTCCTTGCGATACAGCAGATAGGCAAATGCGTGTTTGTCCGCGCGCCCCACGCGTCCGCGCAACTGATAGAGTTGCGACAGACCGAATCGATCTGCGTCAAAGATGAGGATGGTATTCACGTTCGGAATGTCGATGCCTGATTCGATGATCGTCGTGGATACGAGTACATCGAATTTACCTTCGATGAAATCCATCATGACGTCTTCCAGTTCCGTCTCTTTCATGCGCCCGTGTCCTGCGGCGACGCTTGCTTCGGGAACCAAACGCCGTATCTCATCCGCGACGCGACCGATCGAGTCGATCCTGCTCACGACAGCGTAGACCTGTCCGTTCCTTCCCAATTCGCGCCGCAAAGTCTCGCGGATGATCTCGTCGCTCTGCTCCATCACGTAGGTCTGAATGGGATATCTGTCCTCCGGCGGTTCTTCGATGATGTCCATATCGCGAATGCCGAGCAAAGACATGTGCAAAGTCCGCGGTATCGGGGTCGCCGTCAGCGTAAGGACGTCCACATTCTTCTTCATGGCTTTGATGCGCTCCTTGTGGCGCACGCCGAAGCGTTGTTCCTCGTCCACTACGAGCAGTCCCAAGTCCTTAAACGCGACGTCCTTAGAGAGCAGACGATGCGTGCCGATGACCGCGTCGACCGTGCCTTTCGCGATCCCTTTCAGAACTGCGGTCTGTTCAGCCGCCGTGCGAAATCGCGACATGACCTCCACCGTAAAAGGGAAATCCGCGAATCGTTCCTTGAACGTTCCGTAATGTTGACTCGCCAATATGGTGGTGGGAACGAGGACGGCAGCCTGCATCCCGTCGGCGACGCACTTGAAAACGGCACGGAGCGCCACTTCCGTCTTTCCGTATCCCACGTCGCCGCAAAGCAATCGATCCATGGGAATAGGACGTTCCATGTCCTTTTTTATGGCGGCGACGCTTCGCAGCTGATCCTCCGTTTCCTCGTATGGGAATTTGTCCTCAAAATCTTTCTGCCAGACCGTATCTTTTGAAAAGGCGTGACCGACAGCCGTTTTGCGTTCTGCGGACAAAACCGCCAACTCCTTCGCCATCTCGGCGATGTCGGCTCTTGCTCGCGCTTTCGCATTCTTCCATTCGCTTCCGGACAGCTTGTTGAGCTTTGGCCGGCTCTCCCCTCCGCCGATGTACTTCCAGACTAGGGATATCCTGTCAGCCGGCACGTAAAGCGTGTCGTTTCCTTCATATGCGATCTTCAAATAATCGCGCGTATCACCCTGCACGGATATCTGTTCCATACCGATGTATCTGCCGATGCCGTGGAGCTCGTGAACCACGAAATCGCCTTCCTCGATATCCGTGAAAGCCTTGATCGGTTTGCGCTTTTCCGAGAATTTTGCGCGTCGCTTCCTTCGCTTGTCGGAACGGAAGATGTCGCCGTCGCGCAACCACACCGTCTTTTCATCCGTCAGCTCCAGACCGGCCGTGAGATCTCCCCTGACCAAACGAACTCCGTTCTCAAGACCCTCGCTCAACAGCAACTCGCGCAGACCGAACATACGTTCTTCTGTCGAACAGACGATGGATATCGCAAACCCGCGCTTGATGTAACGCCGAAGTTCTCGTATGAACACGTCCGTATTCCCGCCGATTGCGGGAGGCTCCTTCGCGATGCGTTCGACGCCGCGCAAGACCGTTCCTTCAAAGGTCTCCGCGCGTTTCAAATCCTCCGGCGCACGATCGTAGGGCGTGAACGCTAAGAGCTCATGACCCGTTTCGTACAGGGCGGAAATATCCTCAGTACCCGCAAAGCCATTGAAATCCTCCGGAACGGCTCTCCCGAGCGAGAGCAATGTCTTGAAGTCTTCGACGGCTTCCTTTTCCCTCAGCGCTGCGGCCTCCCGCACGCGATCGGGATCGTCTATGACGAGTATTCCCGTCTCGGGAAGGCAATCCGTCAGATTTGCGGGATCATCCGTAAAATATCCCGTGTAATTCTCGAGAAGTTGTCGATTTGACAGGGTTCGGACGAGATCGGACAATCTGTCGCGTCCGCGTTCCAATTCCGGTCGCAAATCGGCTTCTGCCCGTGCAATCGCCTCGCCGTAAGCGCGCTCGATGCGAGTTGCAGCCGTCTCTCGCATATTCGCGTCCGGCAGAAATTCGACGGCGGGAAAAATCGTGTATCGATCGATCCGCTCGACGGTCTTTTGGTTTTCCGCGTCGAAAAATCGCACCGATTCGATCTCGTCTCCGAAGAACTCCGCGCGAATAGGACGCTCGGCGTCCGCAGGTCGAATGTCCAATATCCCGCCGCGAAGGCTGTATTCGCCCCTGTTCTCCGTGAATGTCGCGCGCTCGAAGCCCATGAGCGGGAGCATGCGACGTATCTCGTCGAGATCGATCTCCGCTCCTGCGGCGACCGTGAAGGCTAGGTCAAAAAAGGTCGAAACGGGCAGGAGTTTTTTCAAGACGGCGGATACGGGTGCGACGACGACCTTGCGCGTCCCTTCGCGCAGTGCGATCAGCGCGTTGATTCGCGCGTGAAGACTTCCGTGACTCTTCGCCTCGAAGCCCGAAAAAAAAGGATCGTCCTCCGGAGCGACGAGGATATCGCGCGAGAGGAAGAAGGAGAGATCCTTCGCGATGGCCTTCGCGCGCTCGAAATACGGAGCGACGATCAGGCAATTCTCATCCGATTCGCGCAGAACATCCGCGACGAAAGGCGCGATTCGGCTCTCCGACAAACCCGAGATATGCGTGATTCTCCTGTCAACCATTGTATTTCGTCATCGCGGCCTCGATGTTTTCGGACAGGAGACACTCGACGGCGGAGACGGCTCGCAATACCGCTTCCTCAACCTTCTTTACCTCGTCTTTTCGAAATCCCGAGGTAACGTAATCGGCCAAGTCCATCTTGCCGAGTTCCGCGCCGATGCCGATGCGCACGCGCGGAAACCCCTCATCGCACAGATGAAACAGGACTGAACGCATGCCGTTGTGCGTGCCCGCGCCGCCGCTTCCGCGTATACGCACGGAGCCGAGGGGTATATCCGCGTCGTCATAGATGACGATGAGTTCTTCCGTATCGATATCGAAATAGCGCGCCAAGGATACGACGCTTTCGCCTGAGAGATTCATATAGGTCTGCGGCTTCGCGAGCAACACC
>JAIRTJ010000131.1 GCA_031254995.1 Eubacteriales Family XIII. Incertae Sedis bacterium | reverse complement strand
CCTTTGACCCTTTTCGTGTCGGGTTTTTCCTCCTCGACCTCCGGATCTTCTTTTGTCGAGGCTGCGGAGCGGCTCAAGCGCTTCGCTCTTTTTTCCTTGTCCTTTTCGATGATGGCAAGGGCTTGTTGCAGAGTGATGCCCTTGTCCTTCGCCAATTTATAGGGATTGACCTTCCCTTCCTTCATGACGGCTTCGGCTTCCGCTCTCGCCTTGCGCCTGTTTGAGATCATAGTCATGGCGATCATTCCCGCGACCATCACGCCCATGAGAATCATGTACACCTGCGTGTTTCCGGTCGTATCCACCGTCGTGAATCGAATGACCTTGCTTTCGCCGAGAACGCGACTGTCCGACGAAGAGAGGGCTTCGGATATCGTCAGTGCGTATTCGCTGTCGGGTTGCAGACTTCCGTCATCCGGCAACGCGGTAACGAGAATGTAATCCTCGCGCTTCGTGCCGTAGTACGCTTCCGTCTTAATCTTCTTGCCGGCGCTGTCCGTGAGCTTAAAACACTTGGAATTGTTATTGCGAACGCCTTCGGCCGTCACATTCCCGTCAAAAAACAATTTGATCCCGACATTTTGCACCGGCATGTGTTTGCCTTCGTTTTGCGGATAACTTTCGATGAGATTCAACGGCGACAATTCGCCCTGCGCCGCGAAGACGCGGGACATCGGCGCAATCGAGAGCGCCGCGAACGCGACCAAAAACGCGATGGCGACGAGCAGGACGAGCAGCCCTCTCGCCTTCCTCCCGGGAACGAAACCTCTCTCCTCGCACGCGTTGAGTTTCATCGTCAAAGCAAAACGTTTTCCCATTCGATACCCCTTCGCAACCATCGTTGCGTCACAAAAGCGATGCGCGGTCGAGTCAGCGTTTCCTCAGTTCCGCAAAAAATTCCTTCAACAAAGCGGCGCATTCCTCACGCAGTATTCCGACTTCATACGTCAACGCGTGATTGAAATCGCGCGATGTGAGGATGTTTCTCACGCTGCCCCCGGCCCCGCTCTTGGGACTGTCAGTCCCCGCGAACACCGCGTCGAGCCGCGCCAGAATGCACGCGCCCGCGCACATTACGCAAGGCTCCGCGGTAACATACATCGAGCAACCCGTCAGACGCTGAGAACCGACGGCCTCGGCGGCCTCTCGGATGGCGATCATCTCCGCGTGCATGGTCGGGTCTCCGTCGGCTTCCGTGCGATTGAAACCCCGTCCTACGATGAGTCCGTCGCGAACGATCACCGCGCCGATGGGAACGTCCCCCGCCAATCCGGCTTTTCGCGCCTCGGCGACGGCCTCCCGCATGAAGCGTTCCCGCAAGTTTTTTTCGTGGTTCGTCACAGCGTTTTATGATATCATAAACACAGACGCATTTCAATAAAACCGGAAAGGGTTTCTCAGACAATGGACAAAGATCGCGCGAAAACATTTGTATTCTCACCGTGGAATCTCGTCGTATTCGGCCTGGCCTTTATGACGCCGGTCGCGCCGATCTTGATCTACGGCGATCTTCTGCATCGCTCCGGCGGCGCGCCCTCGCTGTCCTACATCATCGCGTTCGTCGTCATACTGTTCACCGCGCAGAGCTACAGTAAGCTCTCGCGCGTATGCAGCGGACCCGCATATATATATGTGCGAAGCGGCTTGAGCAAGTACGCCGGTATCTTCGTCGGACTCGGATCGCTGCTGCTGTACATAGTCGCCGCGGCGTCCGCTTTTCGCGTCGGCGCGCTCTTCGCCTCCGACATCGTACCGGAAACTCCTCGCTTCGGTTGGATATTGCTGTTCACCGCCGTCTCGGGCTCCGTCACGCTCCTCGGCGCGAGGGCGACGGCGATCGCGAACTCCGTTTTCCTGTATCTGACGACCGCCATCGTCGCCGTATACGTCCTCGTATGCGCTTTCGCGGCCGATCGAGGAACCGGCGTGGGCGAAATTATTTCAATCGTTCCGCTGAATTCGAACGCGGATTTGGACGCGTTCGCGACCGGCATAGGCCTCGCGTGTCTGTCCTTTATCGGTTTTGATTCTATAACGGCAGTATCGGACGCGTCGCGAAATCCGAAAAAGAACGCGAGCCGCGCCATGATCGTCGCCTGCTTTCTCGCGGCCTGCCTGTTTTTCCTGCAAACCTACGCATCCGGCCTGATCATTCCCGATTATACAGGACTGCCCGCCTCTGCGGACGCTTTCTTTTCGGTGAGCAATAAAGCAGGAGGACCGCCTATGGTGTATCTCTGCACCGCCGCAATCATCCTTGCCGCGTTTTGCGTCGGCATCGCGGGGCAGACCGCCGCATACAAGGTTCTGCTCGCGATACGTCGAAACGAAACCCTTTTCCGCTCGATCGATACGCCGCGCCTGCTTAAGGACAGGCCGGCCGCGCGCAACGCTATACCGGCGATCATCGCGATCCTTTTGACATTTTCGGCCGCGGCGGCAATTGATTTGCCCGCAACGACATTTTTCAGCGTCGCGCAGTTTTGCGGTTGCCTCTGCTTTGTCCTCGTCAACGCGACCGTCATGATACGGTTTTATTTCAGGAAGAAAAGACGGCGTCACATCGTCACGGGACTGATCTTTCCCGTCATCGGATTTTTCAGCAGCCTGTACCTGTGGGTCGACACGGAGCCGATCTGCTTCGGAATCATGTTTGCGGCGACGCTCGCGGCGGGACTCATCATCCTTTGTCCCGACATCGTCGGCGCGATCAAAGAACGACGAAAGCGGATCGCGTTGCGGAACGATGAGGACAATTCTGAATCGTCCGGAACGCGCGCGAACGAGGCGAACAAAGGCGTTTCAATGATTCGCCCCGCGATTATAATCGAAAGAATAAAAAGGATGGCGAGCGGCGCGTTGAAAAGAAAAACCGAAGACGATGAATACGCGAACGCGACCTACAAACTGAAAAGCTCGGCGAAGAGGGTATTGAAAGGCCGACGGAACCGGGCGCGCAAATAATTACGAGGGCAAACGAAAAGAAAGGCCATAATCCATGCCTATAGATATCGCAATTCTAATCATCATATTGATCTTCGCTTTGCTGGGCTTTCGAAGAGGGTTCGCATACACCTTCTTTCGTACCTTCGGGTGGATTGTCGCCATCGTCGCCGCGATCCTCCTTCGCGGGCGTTTCGCGGATTTTCTGGCGGAACGCACCTCCTTATATGACGTTTTTCTCGCGCATACGGAAAAGATCTTCCACACCTTCGCGGAAAAATACGCAACCGGATTCGCCGAAAGCATGCCTGTTTTAATCGGCGACGCAGTCGAAAAGGCAAAGGACAAAATCGTGTCGGAAACAGCCGTGCGAATTGCCGATGCATCCTTCGAAATCTTTGCGTTCATCGGCCTGATCCTCCTGATCAAAATCGCCCTCTTCATCCTTACGCTTCTTCTGTCCAAACGACATCACGAGGGATTTATCGGCGGAATCGACGGCATCGGCGGATTCTTCATAGGCGCGGCGCAGGGCGTTGTCGTCGTGCTGATCCTGTCCGCT
>JAIRTJ010000055.1 GCA_031254995.1 Eubacteriales Family XIII. Incertae Sedis bacterium | reverse complement strand
ACAGATATTTCCGGCGCGTCTCTTTGACCCGATCACGCGCTCTCTTTCATACGGACTCTATCGGCGCGGCGCGCAACAGATCATCGTCAGCTCCGGAGCGGGGGAGTTTGCGGTTCCTGTGCGCTTGGGCAGTCCCGCCGAGATCGCGGTCGTCGACATTCATCTGAAATGACAAATGCGAGGGAGTCTGAGAGCTTCCCTCGCATCTGGTGCCCGGACGCGGAATCGAACCACGGACACGTAGATTTTCAGTCTACTGCTCTACCAACTGAGCTATCCGGGCAAAACACGATCGCGGCTTTGAAACGGTGACGTCGCATTTTGCGAGCCGCGAATTACAGTATAAGGGAAAAGACGGCATTTGTAAAGGGTATTTTTTGAGTCTGATTTCGCGAATCGACTCGCGGCATCATGCTTCTGCGCAGTGTGTTTGGATGCCTGCGTTTGTCGCGCGGCTGTTGAACGGGTTGTGTTTTTCCGGCATAATTATAACAGTGAGTCCGCGAACGGGATTTCGACGCGAAAGGAGAGGGTTTGGAAGCTGCGAAGGAAGTCAGGATACAAATCGGCGAGGATCGCGACGCGAGGGCGCTCTTCGGCAGCATGGACGGCAATCTGAAACTCATCGAGGAAGCGTTTGGCACGGAGGCCGTTCTTCGCAAAGATGAACTTATCGTGACGGGCGGCGATACGCGCGGAGCGGAGCGCGTGATCGGCGATCTTCTGTGGATCATCGAGTGCGGCGACAAGTTGGACAAGCAGAAGATCGAGTACGCGATCAGTCTGTACGAAAACGGCGCCTCGTATCGAGACAGCGACATCAACAAGGATATCGTCGCCTTTACGCACAAGGGGAAACCCATCCGCGCGAAGACCTTGGGACAGGCGGCCTACGTGAAGGCGATTCGGGACAAGGATATCGTATTCGGCATAGGCTCCGCGGGAACGGGAAAGACCTATCTCGCAGTGGCCTTGGCCGTGAGCTCATTCAAGAATAAGGAAATAGAGAAGATCATATTGGCGCGTCCGGCCGTGGAGGCCGGCGAGCGTTTGGGATTTTTGCCCGGAGATTTGCAGGAGAAGGTGGACCCTTATCTTCGTCCGCTCTATGACGCGTTGTACGAGATCATGGGCCGAGACACCGCGTTGCGGCTCAAGGAGAAGGAGTCCATCGAGGTAGTGCCGTTGGCCTATATGCGCGGACGCACTCTCGACAACGCGTTCATCATACTCGACGAAGCGCAGAACACCACGCGGGAGCAGATGAAGATGTTTCTCACGCGCATGGGTTTCGGCTCGAAGGTCGTCGTGACCGGGGATATCACGCAGATCGATCTGCCGGACGGGAAGGCGTCGGGGCTCGTTCACGCGTCCAAAGTTCTGGACAAGGTCGATGAAATAGGGTTTTGTTATTTGAAAGATCGAGACGTCGTGCGCCATTCCCTCGTGAAGAAGATAATCGGCGCGTACGATCGGTACGAGCGACGCGGCGCAGCCGCGAAATCGCCCAAGCAGGCGGGAAATAGGGCGGGCAGACCGTGAACATCCTGACGAACGACGGAAATTTGCCGGCCGAAGACATACTCGCGCTTCTGTCGCGAGCGGGGGACGAGATAATGAGGTTTTCGGGCGTCGATGAATTTATCGCAGAGGTGAGCCTGTCATTTGTCGGGGAGGATGAGATGCGGGAACTGAACCGGCGATATCGAGGCGTCGATCGCGTGACGGATGTCCTTTCATTCCCGCAATACGAAAGCCTCGAAGAATTTGAGATCGCCGCGCGATTGTTGACGGACAAACGGGAGTCCGGCGCGCGGATTTCCATCGGCGACGTCGTGATCTGCTCCGCGCGCGCGTCTGAGCAGGCGAGCGCATACGGGCACAGTCCTCGGCGCGAATTCGTCTACCTGTTTGCGCACGGCATGTTTCATCTGTTGGGATACGATCACGAGGAAGACGCGGAAAAACGCCGTATGCGAGAGGCGGAAGAAATTGTGATCGCGAAGATATCGGAGGATTTGAAGAGGTGATTGAATGATAAGATCGGGATTCGCAGCCATAATCGGGCGACCAAATGTGGGAAAATCTACATTGTTGAACTCCATGGTCGGCGAAAAGGTGTCCATCACCGCGAACAAGCCTCAGACGACGCGAAATCGCATCCGGGGCATCTACAGCGAGATCGACGGCGACGACGGTTGGCAGATCGTCTTTCTCGATACTCCGGGCATTGCGCGCCCCCGCAACAAACTGGGGGAGTACATGACTCAGACGGCCATAAACACGCTGAACGGCGTGGACGCGATCCTGTTCCTGACCGACGAAGTCTACGATGAAAAGGGCGGCGACGGATTCATCGCGGAAAAACTCGCGCAGACGAACACGCCCAAGTTTCTCATCATCAACAAGATGGACAAAATGACGCCCGAGCGATTCAAGGCCGTCTACGAATCCTTCGAGCTGACGGGATTGTTCGAGGAATTGATAGGAACGTCCGCGATCGCGGGCAAAAACGTTCCCAAGGTATTGGACGCGCTGAAGCTGCGAATGAAGGAAGGTCTTCAATATTTTCCGGCGGACGCGGCGACGGATCGTCCCGAGCGTTTTATCGCCTGCGAGATCATCCGCGAAAAATTATTGATGTATCTGGACGATGAAATTCCTCACGGAACGGCTGTCGAGATCGAACAATACGAGGAAGGCTCAAATCTGACGAGGATCTCGGCGCTCATCTATACGGAGAAGAAATCGCACAAGGGTATCATCATCGG
>JAIRTJ010000008.1 GCA_031254995.1 Eubacteriales Family XIII. Incertae Sedis bacterium | reverse complement strand
AGAGATCGAGCCTTTGAGATGATCGGATCGCCATCGAAGTCATCGAACAAGATACATTTGCGCACGCGATTCTCGTCCATCAATATCCCTTGAAATACAGCGGGTGCGATTCCGTCAGTTCCTTGACGATCGCGCGAGCCTTTTCCGCGTAGACCTCCTCGCCCGGATGATCCAAAACCATGGCGATCGCTTCGGCGGTCAGAGCGACGTCGCGTTCGTTGAATCCGCGCGTCGTCATCGCCGGCGTTCCGAGACGGATGCCGCTCGTGATGTTTGGCCCGTTCGGGTCGTTCAGTACCGCGTTTTTGTTCGTGGTGATGTTCGCCTCGTCGAGATATCTCTCTGCGTCCTTCCCCGTGATTCCCCTTTTGATGAAATTGAGCAGGACGAGATGATTGTCCGTGCCTCCGGACACCGCGTTGAATCCGCGCCTGATCAATTCATCCGCCAGAACCTTGGCGTTTGCGACGATGCGTTGCTGATAAGCGACGAAGGACGGTTCCATGGCCTCTTTGAAACAGACGGCCTTTCCCGCGATGATGTGCATGAGCGGACCGCCCTGTATCCCGGGGAATATGCCCTTGTCGATCTTCGCCCCGTATTCCTCGTTCGCGAAGATGACGCCGCCTCTCGGTCCGCGAAGCGTCTTGTGCGTGGTGCTCGTGACGATCTGCGCGTGTTTCACGGGATTCGGATGACAGCCCGCGGCCGCGAGTCCCGCAAAATGCGCCATATCCACCATCAAAATCGCATCGACTTCATCGGCGATCGCGCGAAATTTATCCGCTTCGATGATGCGAGGATAAGCGCTCGCGCCGGCTACGATCATCTTGGGGCGACACTCCTTCGCGATCTTCAGCACCGTATCGTAATTGATCTTCTCATCCTTCGGATCGACGCCGTAGGAAACGAAGTTGAAATACTTCCCGGATATATTGACGCGACTTCCGTGCGTGAGATGACCGCCGTTGCTGAGATCCATGCCGAGCACCGTATCCCCCGGCTCCAACAGCGCGAAATACACGGCGATATTCGCGTTGCTGCCGGAATGAGGCTGCACGTTCGCGTACTCCGCGTCGAAGAGCTTTTTCGCGCGCTCGATCGCGATGTTCTCGACTTCGTCGACATGCTCGCAGCCGCCGTAATATCGCCTGCCCGGATATCCCTCCGCGTACTTGTTCGTGAGCGGACTTCCGCACGCCTCCATGACGGCCGGCGTCGTAAAATTTTCGGAGGCGATCATCTCTATCTTGTGTTCCTGCCTCCGCATCTCGCGGTGTATCATATCCGCGACTTCCTTATCCGCCTTGTTCAAATAATTGAAATACATCTACGCTTGTTCCTCTCCTGCTGTCAAATTTATGCCCTTCGCATATTTGCTCAACGGCTCCGGTTTCAAATCGTATTTCTCCGCCATGCGTTCGCCGATCCGAATCAAGTCATCCTGCTTGCCTGAGAAGAGCTCTATCTCCAATTCGCTGATGAGCGCGCGGCCCGCGTCGGCGATGACCTCTCCCTCGTCAAGGGACACCTCGCAGATGGTTTCGCCCGAGTCGATGCGGAGCTTTTTCCTGTAAAAATGCGTCTCGAAAATGCACCTCAAGGGATCATCCGCCAAGATCTCCATGAGATCTCGCCCCTCTCCGCTCTCCTTGAATATCGCGGGGTCAGGAGACAGGAAACATGCCTCGTCCTTTACGGGAACGTTGATCTCCTCCCGCATGTAGAGTCCCCTGACGTCCACATCCCTGTCGCGCCATTTAAGGGTGGCCATGACCTTGTCGCCTTCTTTTCTGATGCGAAAGGCGATTCGATTCTTGCGCAAAATGAAATCCGCCGTATCGAAATACGCGGCTTTCATATAGATGGATTCGCGGCTGTCCCTCTCCTCCATAGAACGGAGGAAATCATCCTCCCAGATCAAATCCATCTGTCGCTTGTTTTCAATGCGGTATTTTAATTCGACTTCCATAACGACTATTATAGCATACAGGCGGCAACATACTCAAATCGATCGCGCGCACGCCGCGCATCCCGGCGGCGCTGCTATCGTTGCACCGCCGCTTTTGCGATGTCCTTGAGTCGCATGGGCTTCCCGTACATCATGACGCCGATCCTGTATATCTTGGCGGCGACCCAACTGAACAAGACGACGGCCGCCGCGAGGAGCGCCAACGAAATGATGCTTTGCAGGTATCCGGCCTCGCCCATGCTCAACCGCGCAAACATTATGAACGGCGAGAAAAACGGGATGTAGGACAGTACCTTGACGTAGGCCATGTCTATGTTCGTCATGCCGATCATCGACACGATAAAGGCGGCGATGACGATGAGTTGGGGAAGCGTCGTCACGGCGCTCGCGTCCTCGATCTTGCTGACCGTGGAGCCTAAAGCCGCGTAGATGAAGGCGTACAGAAAATAGCCGCATAGGAAAAACGCCAAGAAGAAAATGACGAGTCCGGCCGAGAGGTTCGTCGAGACAAAACCGGTTGCCGCATCTGGAAACTGTTCCTTCCAACTCTGGAAATTTATGAGAAGCCCTGCGGCTGCGGCGATGATGATCAACAGGAGTTGGGTCAACGCGGCGCAACCTACGCCCAAGACCTTGCCGAACATGAGCTGTACGGGCTTCGCGGACGTGATGAGCAATTCCATCGCCTTCGTGCTCTTTTCGTTGACGACGGAAGCGATGACGAACTGACCGTACATGACCATCACCATAAACAGCAGATAGAGCATGAGGTAGGACAGAAAGTAATTGCTGGTTGCGTCTCCGCCGTCAACGGATTCGATCTCCCCGTTCACGACGATGGCGAGCGCCTGCTCGGCGCCCGTCCGCACTTCGGACGGCAGCGACTGAATGGCCGACACGCGGGCAGCCTCCGTGAAATACGCGTCCAATGCTCCGACGAGGCTGTACATGGAAAAATTGTGACCCAAGCCGTAGAGCTTGTAGGTCATGCCCTCTCCGAAGACCAACGCGACATCGTATTCGCCGTCTTCGATCGCGACCTTCGGATCCGTCGAGTCGGTATCCGTTTCCCATTCGTAGTCATCGGCAATCTCGTTCAGAATGTCGACATCCGCCGTTGCGGCAAGGCTGCCGCCCGATCCCGCGGACGTCGCGATCAACAGAGCCTTCCCCTTCTCTCCGGGGCCGGAAATGCTCTGCACCGCGCTGTTTATGCGAGGGAACGCAGACGCGATCAAGATCACCGCGATGAGAATAACGGTCGCCACGCGAAAGGTTTTATTCTTTAAGTATCCCATGTATTCAAACGACAATATCGTACCGATCTGTTTCATGAACGCCGCCCCCTTTCATCCGTCCGACCTTTCGCATTCCGACTTTTTTCGCCCGCATTGCGCCCTAAGGCGGAGAGGCCGAATCTCCTCTTGCCGGATTTCCCATCGTCGGAGGGCTGTTCCCCTTCCGGTTTTTCAGGAGCGCCGCCGACTTTTTCGATGAATATCTCTTCGAGGGTCGGTTCCTTTACCGCGAACGTCTCGGGTACGACGTCCATCTCATCCAATGCGCGCAACAGGGCGCCTCGGTCGTTCGCCGACGCGAGAGTCACGAGGCAACCGGATTTGTACTCAGCGATGTCCTTGATCGCGTCCCCCAACTTCGTTCGCAGGGCTGAAAGCGGACCGTCAGATCCGGTCGCTGCGGCGAAGGGGATTTCCGTCTCGAAATATATCGTATTGCGCGGGTAGCTTCGCTTGATTTTGGCCAAATTCCCCTCCAAGACGCTCTTGCCCTTGTGGATCAGGCAGATGTCATCGCAGAATTCCTCCACCTGCGACATCTGGTGACTGGAAAATATTACAGTTTTGCCCATGCGCGCTTGTTTTCGCACGATTTCCTTCAACAGGCTCGCGTTCACCGGATCCAGACCGCTGAACGGCTCATCAAGAATGATGATGTCGGGATCGCTGATCAAGGCGATGGCCAACTGTATCTTCTGCTGATTGCCCTTCGAGAGCGTATCGAGTTTTTTGTTCAGATACTCCGTGGCTTCCAGTTCCTCGAGTCGATCCTTCGTGTTTTTCACCGCCGCCTGCGCGGACAAGCCGCGAAGTCTGCCGATGTAGACCATCTGTTCCTGTATCGTACGCTTCTGATACAGACCTCGCTCCTCCGGCAGGTAGCCGATCCTGCGCTTGCTCTCGCGCACGGAAACGCCATCGACGGAAATCCGTCCGCTGTCCGCCTTGAAGATATCCATGACGATGCGGATACAGGTCGTCTTCCCCGCCCCGTTTCGTCCCAAAAGCCCAAATGCGACGCCGTCCTTGACCGTAAAACTGAGGTCATCCAGAGCCCGCGTTTCGCCGAAATTCTTTGTGACATTCGATACTTCTATCATCTACTGACCGTTTCCTTTCACGTACCCGCAATCCTTTTCGACTCCTTTGCGTCGTTGAGCATGATGACGACCAGATCGATCAAGAGCGCGGTGACAAAGAGCGTTATGCCGCTTCCTTCAAACCGGCGCGTACCGCCTGAGATGATGTCCACGCTCGACAGCGTTTCCGTCCAGACCGACGGATACGTCGCGCTGAAAGACACGCCGCCGACCACGAGGCAACCAACCGCATTCCACAGAAAGCGGACGAGGATTGGGGTGAGCAATCCGTCCGTATAAATGCGCAACAACGCGAGAAAAATGCCCGACAAAAACAAAAACAAAATGGAAATCGTACCGTTTTTCAACACGTTCGCGCTCAACGCGGCAAACAAGGCCGCAGTCGCGGAAACGGCGACGATGTCGCCGTATCTCTTTTGAATCAACGTAAAGACATAGCCGTGCAGAAGATACTCCTGGGTGATCGCGTTGATCAGAATCGCGACAATCCAAAGTCCAAACATGCTCACATACCGCGCTTCTCCGAATTCCACGCTTCCGAAGAGGACATGAAGTCCTATCGTGCCTCCGATCCACAGACTGCCGACGACCGATCCGAGCAACAGATCCTTTCGCACATTTCGGGACAAGCGCGTGCGCACGCGACCTCGCTCTATGACGCCTACGAACAGGAGAAGGACGAGCGCGAGCGCGGCGAGCGCGAACAACTGGAACGACAGTTCCGACAGGACCGCGTCCTCCGCCGCGACGCGAGACAACGCGGATCGCAGGATACCGCATACCCGGAGAAGCAGCGCCCAAAGAACCAAAACGCCCGCTGTCTTTAAAAATACCTCAGAAAATCGTTTCATCTTTCACGCGTCGATACGTCGCGCGCGACTGCGATCTTCGCGTCGATCGAAAAATCGCTTCGCGCCCTGCCATACATATCCGTCATGTCAAATATCTCGTTGGACAATTTGTCCGTAAGCTGCCCTCTGCGCAACCTCCAACGCCAATTGTCGCCGCCCGTCGTCGAGGGCGTATTGATGCGAGCCTCCGCGCCGAGCCCGAGCCAATCCTGCATGGGGACGATCGCCGTCTCCGCCGCGCACGCCATAGCAGCTCGGATCATGGCCTTCGGCAGACTTGCGCTCCGCGGAATCCCTAAATATTTATATGCATATTCTATCACATCCGCGCCTATTTCACGAGTCCAACCTTTCAATGTGTTGTTGTCGTGCGTACCCGTATAGACGACGCTGTCCGGTGTCTGGTTGTGCGGAAGATACGCGCTGTTCTCGCCGGGCGCGAAGGCGAACTGCAGAACCTTCATGCCGGGGCTGCCGCTGTAACGGCGCAGGGCGTGAACCTCGTCCGTCAGCATGCCCAAGTCCTCCGCGATGATGTTCAATCCCGGCGCGCTCTTTCGCACGGCGTCGATAAAATGCTCGGCAGGACCCTTCATCCATCGACCTTCGGATATCGGTCGCCCCGTCGGGATGGCATAATACTCGGAAAATCCGCGAAAATGATCGATTCTGCAAGCATCATAGAGGGTCGCGGCCTGTTTCAGGCGATCAAGCCACCAACGATAGCGCTCCGCCCTGTGCGCCGTCCACGCGTATACGGGGTTGTTCCAAATCTGTCCGTCCGAGGAAAACCCGTCGGGAGGCACGCCGGCCAAGGCGGCCGGGCGGCCCTTGTTCGGCCCCGATTTCACGATGTCGAAGAGCGACGGATGCGCTTCGAAGTCGCTCGACTCCTCCGAGACATAGTAGGGAAGGTCGCCCACGATGCCGACGCCT
>JAIRTJ010000171.1 GCA_031254995.1 Eubacteriales Family XIII. Incertae Sedis bacterium | reverse complement strand
CTCTTTGCGCAGGAGTTTGACCTGTTCTTCGCCGATGACAGCCTGCGTAACTCCGTATTGATCTCGCAGATCCGCGAAGACGATGCCTCCGTGGTTGCGTATCGTCTGTATCCATCCGGCCAATTTCACCGATTTGCCGATATCCTCTTCCGTCAGTTCTCCGCAGGTTCGCGTGCGATAGCGTCCCGAGGATTTGACGGATGTCGCAGGCGGCGCAAAAGAGCGATTTGTCCGCGTTTCCGACGCCTCTATGTCGCCCCTCTCGGATGCCGAAGTCTTTTCTCCCGTGTTTTCGCGCGGCGCATCCGGGGTTTTCCTCTTCGCAACGGAGGAAACCGGCACGCCCGAGCTTTCCAAGCCTTCTTTCAGCAACGCGTTCACGGCTTGCGGATCGGCCTTTCCCTTCAGAGCTTTCATGGCTTGTCCGACCAAGAAGCCGAACGCCTTCGTCTTTCCTGCGGCGTAATCGGCGATGGATGCGGGATTTTCCTCGAGAACTCGATGTATCGCATCCCGCAGCAGGCCGTCGTTTTGAATCATCAGGAGATCATTCGCCTCGACGTAGGCGACGGGATCGACGTCTTCCTTGAAAACGGCTTCGACGACCTCTCGCCCCGCGTTGCGATTGATCTTTCCCTCCTTCACGAGCATCAGCGCTTTCGCGATGTTCTTCCCGTTTACGTTCGAGGGAATACCGGTTTCCTTCACAAACCTCAGGATGTCTCCCGTGACGAGGTTTGCGGCTTCCCGAGCGGCGTCTTTGTCCCCGCCTAAGGCGTCGGCGACGGTCTCGAAAAGATCCGCCAATTCCTTTTCCGAGGTGAGAATTTCTGACGTTTTTGATGAAATTTCCCATTTTGTGATATATCGCGCGCGCTTTTCCTCCGCGAGTTCGGGGAGGTCGTCCTTTACGCGCTGCACCCACGCGGCGTCCACGGAAAGGGGTATCAGATCCGGATCGGGGAAATACCTGTAATCCTGCGCGTTTTCCTTGTTGCGCATGGCGAAGTTCTCGCCGACGTTATCGTCCCAACGTCGCGTTTCCTGTATCACCCGACCTCCGGACGCGACCAGGGATGTCTGACGATCTCGCTCATAGGCGATGGCTCGCCCAATCGCCTTGACGGAATTCATGTTTTTCGTTTCCGTGCGCGTACCGAACTCTTCGCTCCCGACTTCGCGGACGGAGAGATTCACGTCCGCGCGCATGGATCCTTCCTCCATCTTGCAATCCGAGACATCCAGATAGACGAGTATTTCCCGCAATTTGTCGATGAAGGCGCTGACCTCGTCCTCCGAGCGCAGATCCGGTTCCGTGACGATCTCGATGAGCGGCACGCCGCACCTGTTGTAGTCCACCAAACTGAAATTTCCGTCGTGAATCAGTTTGCCGGCGTCCTCTTCCATGTGTATCTCGTGAATGCGTATTCTCTTGGAGTACGTCCCCATATCGATCTCGACCCACCCGTTGCGGCAGATGGGCTTATAGAGTTGCGATATCTGATAATTCTTGGGCAAATCGGGGTAGAAATAATTCTTGCGGTCAAACATGTTGTTCTCTTGTATCTCGCAATTCAACGCGATACCCGCCCTTATCGCCTTTTCCGCGGCTTCCCTGTTGAGCACGGGAAGGGTTCCGGGCATTCCTAGGCATACGGGACAGGTATGCGCGTTGGGCTCGCCGCCGAAACCGGCTTCGCAACCGCAAAATATCTTCGTTTTCGTCGAAAGTTCCGCGTGAACCTCGAGTCCTATCACCGTTTCATACTGCATTTTTGCTCCTGTCGTATATGATCGCCGAAATGCCGTCCGATTTCCCTCCGACCGGCGGAGAGCCTCGGCCTAGGCGCGCAATTCACGCCTCTGGACATTCCCTTCTATGGTAATCTGTGGCGTTTTGATAGACGTTCGCCGCCGTCAGCAACATGTTTTCGCTGAACGCTTTTCCGATAAACTGCATCCCTGCGGGCAAGCCGCCTTCGCCGAATCCGCAGGGCAGAGCGACGGCCGGAGACCCGATGAGATTCACCGAAGCCGTATAGATGTCCGAGAGGTACATCGCCAACGGATCGGATATCCGACCGCCGATCTCGAAGGCAACCGTAGGACTGACCGGGCTCAAGACGATATCGTACCGCTCAAATGCCTCGTCGAATGCTCTCTTGATCATCCCGCGCACTTGAAGAGCCTTCTTATAGTAGGCGTCGAAATAACCGGAACTCAGGACGAACGAACCCACCATGATGCGCCGCTTGACTTCCGTGCCGAAACCTTCGCTGCGCGAAAGGCGGAAAATATCCGACATATCCTTCGCATTCTCCGAACGAAATCCGTATTTGACGCCGTCGTAACGAGAAAGATTGGAGCCGGCTTCGGCGCAGGCGATGATATAATAAGTCGGCACCGCATATTCGATCAGAGGCAGATCAAAGAATTCCGTCTCGGCGCCCAAGTCGCGCAGAGTCTCGGCCGCCGTCGTTACGCAAGCGCGAACGTCGTCCGCAAGGCCGTCATCCATGCAGTTCGAGGGAAGGCCGATCTTCAAACCCTTCAGCCCGGATGCGGGCAACTCTCCGTGTATCGTCTCGCACATGCGAAACGGCTCTTTTATCACGGAAGTGCTGTCCTTTTTGTCCGGTCCGGACAAGATCGACAGGGCGACGGCGCAGTCCCGCGCGTCCTTTCCGATGGGTCCGATCTGATCCAAGGAAGACGCGAACGCCATGAGTCCGAAGCGCGAAACGCTTCCGTAAGTCGGCTTTACGCCCGTCAAATTGCAAAACGCGCAGGGTTGGCGAATGGAACCTCCCGTGTCCGAGCCTATGGCATAGGGCGCGAGCCGAGCCGCTACGGCTGCCGCAGAACCGCCGGAAGAGCCGCCCGGAACCCTCGTCGGATCCCATGGATTTCTCGTAATTCCGAAATACGAAGTCTCCGAGGAAGCGCCCATCGCGAATTCATCCATGTTTGTCTTTCCGAGAATGACGGCGCCGGCATCCTTCAATTTGTCGATCGCATCGGCGTTGTACGGCGGAGAGAACCCCTCCAACATCTTCGACGCGGCCGTCGTGACGCCGCCCTCAACGCAGATATTGTCCTTGACCGCCACGGGAACGCCGGCGATCGGAGAAGGATATTCGCCCGCTTCGATGCGCCTTTGCGCGTCGCGAGCGTCCCGCATCGCGGCTTCCTCGTCAATGCTGATATAGGCATTTACCCCATTTTTGCTTTTCTTTTCCTTTTCCTGATCGGCCAAAGCCGCGTCGAGAAAGATCCTCGTCGCCTCCGGGCTGCTGATCTCGCCGGTCTTTATCGCTTTTCCCAATTCGAGCGCCGTCATCTTCCGTATATCGGAATTCATGGCTGTTCCTTTCGTTTTTCCGTCGCTAAGTCCTCGCCCTCAATCTTCCACGGCTTTGAAGACCTTGAAATAGTCATTTTTGGATCCCGGAGCGTTGCGAAGCATATCCGCTCTGCGATCTTCGTTGGTCACCTCGTCCTCCCGGAAACGATTGCTCGCGTCAAACGGGTGCGTCATCTCCGGAAGCCCCGTCGTATCCAATTCGTTCAGCTTTTCCATGTACGCGAGAATGTCGCCCAGATCCGCTTTTCGCGCTTCCCTTTCCTCCGGCGACAATTTCAGCTTGGATAATTCCGCGAGATATTCGATCAGGCTGTCGTCTGTCTTCATGCGTTCCCTCCGATTTTTGAACTACCGACCCAAGCCGATTCTCTCCTTCACGCGTTTCATCGTCTTTTCCGCGAGGGCGTTTGCCCGTTCCTCTCCGTCTTTCAGCGCGCGAATCAACTCTTCGGACTGTCGAATTTCCGCATACGACCGTTTGATCGGCGCGAGGGATTCCGCGACGACTTCCGCCAGATCCTTCTTGAACGCGCCGTACCCCTCTCCTCGATATCGACGTTCCAATTCCGTTGCGGGAACGCCTGAAAACGCGCTGTATATCGTGAGAAGATTGCTGATGCCGGGCTTGTTTTCCGCGTCGAATCGTATTTCTCCGTCGCTGTCCGTGGTCGAACGCATGATCGCCTTTTTTACGGTCGCGGCCTCGTCCAAGAGCGATATGCGGCTCAATGCGCTCTCCGCGCTCTTGCTCATCTTGGACATAGGATCATCCAATGCCATGATCCGCGCGCCCTCCTTGAGAAAGCGTCCGTCCGGTACGACGAAGGTGTCCTTTCCGTATTTGTTGTTGATGCGAACGGCGATGTCCCGCGTCAATTCGATATGCTGTTTTTGATCGTTCCCCACGGGCACGATGTCGCTGTCGTAGAGCAGGATGTCCGCCGCCATGAGAACGGGATAGGAAAAGAGGCCCATGGGCGCCGATTCGTTGTCGCGATTCTTGTCCTTGAATTGAGTCATGCGCGAAAGCTCGCCCGTATAGGCGTTGCACATGAGTATCCACGCGAGGTCCGCGTGTCCCGGCACGTCCGATTGAACAAAGACGACGGAGCGCGAGGGATCCACGCCAACTGCCATATAGAGCGCCGCCGTATCGAGGATGTTCTTTCTCAATTCCTTGGGATCCTTCGGCAGTGTGATCGCATGCATGTCAACTATGCAATAGATGCACTCGTTATCCTCTTGGAGCTGCACGAATTGTTTCAATGCGCCCAAATAATTCCCGATGTGTATATTCCCCGTGGGTTGCACGCCGGAAAAGACCCTTTTTGTCATTGAAAATACTCCTCTTTTAGCTTCTTTTTAATATTGCTTTCCATGCGAGACACGGTCATCTGGCTCACGTTGAGATCCTTGGCCACATCCCGTTGCGACCTGTTTCGCAACAATCTCGCGACGAACACCTTCCTTTCGTCTTCCGTCAATTGCTTCATTACGCTCCGAAAGATGTCGGCATTCTCAAACTGTTCGTAACCTTTTTCGTTGATCTGCGCGTATTCGTTTATCTTTTCGTACTTGTCTTCCTCTTTCGCCGCGTCGACCGATTGATCCAGGGAATGCATATTGTAATTTTTTCCGCTCTCCATCGCCTCCAAAATATCTTCCTCCGATTTGCCGAGGTACGCGGAGAGCTCGGGGATCGTCGGCGGTCGAGACAATTTTTTGCTCAAGTCTTCTCTGGCCTCGGGCAAATTCAGGGCGATCTCC
>JAIRTJ010000042.1 GCA_031254995.1 Eubacteriales Family XIII. Incertae Sedis bacterium | reverse complement strand
GCGATGGAAATTCGCAGAACAAAATCGGAGGTGCAAATTATGGCAAAAAAGGATATGCAGCGCATGAGGCGTCGCGCGACAAAGGGCAGGGCGCTCATGTGCCTTCTTGCGGCGCTCATGCTCGGGCTTGTTCTCTTTTCGGGTTGCGATGCGGGAACTGAAGGGCTGGAAGACGGCTACTACACCGCGCAGATCGCGAAGCCTGATCACGGTTGGACGGAATTCATGACCATCTGCGTCAACAACGGGAAGATCGTAACGATGGAATTTCAAGCCAAGAACGCCAGCGGATTCATAAAGTCGTGGGACATGGATTACATGCGCGTGATGAACGCGACGGACGGGACATATCCCAACGAATACGTCCGTGTCTTCACAAAACAGTTTCTCGAAAAGCAGAGTTCCGATATCGACGTACTGACCGGAGCGACCGACTCATACAACAATTTCAAGCGCTTGGCCGCCGCCGTGATGGAACAGGCGAAGCTTGGCGACAAGACGGTCAAGATCGTCGATACGACGGACGCGGAATCGCTGTGACGCTCGCGTAACGCACCCTCGTCGAAACACGAATACGCGCGAAAGATAACCGCCTCGGCTCAGAGGAGTGAAGCCGGGCGGTTTGTTTTGGCGAGGTTCGGGGTTGATTTTCGGTTGTTGATTCGCGTGTGCGCTGTGCGATTCGCTCCGAGAAACAGGCATCTGTAAAGGAGGATGAATGCCGAGTCTCCCAAAGTTCCCCGACGCCCAAAGGCGTTGTTGACCTCAATATCTATGTTAGCAGAGGCTAACCGGAATGTCAACTGTTTTTTTTGAGTTTTCGATAAAAATTTTCATGGATCTGCTTGCGAGGATTTTGTATGCAAAAAATCCTCGCGGCGCAATCGTTTTTGTAATTTGTCAAGATCAATTTGCGAAAATTAGCGGAGTAGGGTATAATTCACCTGCGGCCTCGCGCGTACCTGAGGTTGCGGTCGTATTGTCGACTTGCGAAATGATGGGGTGAAGTTCATGCAATACATTTTGATGTGCGCCGGCGCGGTCTTTGTCCTGCTCCCTCTTGCGGGATTTACGCAGAAAGATCCGTTTCTTCGAAAGTTCAGCGGAAGCGTATTGTGTTTCGACGCAGCGGTCGGCATGTGGTTGCTCACCGCGTTTTTTGCGCCCGCTTTTGCGGAGGCGATAGGGTTTTGGCCGCCGTTTGCCGTATGCGGAGGACTTTTTCTGATCGGACTGATACTGATCTGGAAACCGTTCACGTTAAAGTCGCGCCGGACCATGCTCTACGCGTTGGGCGCTATAATCGCGATTTTCGCTGCGCTATCGGGCATAATGAGCGTTATGCAAAACTGATGCGCGGAATCCAAGGAGGTCTTTCTGATGGATGAAACGAACAAGGCATCCGCGCCCACGGACGGCGGCGACGGCGTCTATCATCTGAGGTTGCGCAAGGGCGATATGCCGCCTTATGTCGTTCTTCCCGGAGCTCCGGAGAGGACGGAGATCATCGCGAAGCCTTGGAAGAATGTGCGGCGCGTCGCTTCGTATCGCGAATTCAAGACAGTGACGGGCGATTACGAGGGCGTGAAACTAGGTTGTACCTCGACGGGAATAGGCGGGCCGAGTTCGGAGATCTGCATCAACGAGTTGAGCAAGGTCGGCGTGCATACGTGCGTTCGCGTAGGCAGCACGGGGTGCATCGTCCCGGAGTTCGATCTGGGGGATCTCATCGTCTGTACGGCCGCGGTGCGAGCCGACGGCACGTCCGGCGACTACATTTCGCCCGGTTATCCGGCCTTCGCGGACGTCGCTGTGACGATGGCCTTGGCCGCGGCTTGCGATCGCTTGGGCTATCGGTACGGCTTTGGCTTGTCCTACACGGCCGCTTCGTTTTACATCGGACAGGCGCGACATATTCGAGAGGACGGCGGGGGGTATTGGCCATCCGCCGCTGAGCGTCTGATCCCCGATCTGCGGATGGCCGGCGTGACGAACATCGAGATGGAGACGGCGGCGCAGTTCGTCGTAGGCAGGTTGCACGGAATGCGGATGGGCGCGATCCTGTCAGTGATTTCAAATCGCGTGACGGATCGTTGGGGCGATGCGGGCGGAGAAGAGCGCTCGGCGAAGGCCGCGAGCGAGGCGCTCCGCATATTGAACGAATGGGACGAAGTCGGTACGATAAACCTCAATATCGGCAGGCCGCCCATCGAGCGGCGGATTCATGTTCAAGAAGGAGGCGCAAATTCATGAGTAAGATAAAGGTTATGCTTCTGGTCTGTCTGGTGTTTTCGTTGGCGGCGATATTGATCATGATCGTCAGCGCGATCGTTCGCCCTGAGACGGCAAACATTCCGACGATAGTCAGCGCCGGCATCGTGCCGGCTATTCTCATTTTTGCCTTGTTTCGTTCAGGGGACGAGGGCGGCAAAAAATAGGGTATGCGCAATCGAATTCGAGTTGCGTTGCGCGAGCCGTTTCGCAATCGCGTCTTTTGTCGCGCGCTTCGTAATCTTTCCGCAAACACAATGAAATACAATTGGATTTGAGTTGCGAACCGACAGCCTGTATAATATAGTGGATATTCGGCCGCGACGCGTGCGCTCGCGGTGTTTGTCGGATGACGCAGAGTTTCAATCATATCACGCAGCGCGGAGGTGAATTCTATG
>JAIRTJ010000170.1 GCA_031254995.1 Eubacteriales Family XIII. Incertae Sedis bacterium | reverse complement strand
CGTGTCATAGCCCAGAAAGTCGTAAATGCGCTCGATGGCGTTGCCGATTACGGTACTCCGTATATGGCCTATGTGAAAAGGCTTCGCGATGTTGGGCGAGGAAAACTCGACGATGACCTTCCTTCCCGCGCCGACGTCGCTGCGCCCGAACGCGTCCCCCTTGCGCGACGCCTCCGCAATCGTCTCGGCGGCCAAAATCCCGCGATCCAGAAAGAAATTTACGTAAGCGTTCTCGTTGACTGCCTTTTCGACGCCCGGAATTCGAATGCTCGGATCTCCCGCCAAGGAAGCCGCGATTCGCTGCGGCGCATTTCTGAGCGTCTTCGCCAACCGAAAACCTGGAAACGCGTACTCGCCCTTCGCGTTGTCCGTCGGAACCTCGATGAGGCTTTGACTGTCCGCGTCCGTCAATCCCGCTTTCGAAATCTCCTCGATCTGCGCGAGGGCAATCGCTATCTCCTGTCTGAAATCCCGCATTCGTTCACATCCTTTCCCCTCATCAATATCTTAATATTTTACCACAATGTGCGCGTCGATGGGAAGCGGGAGTTTTCGCGAGCGCCTGCCTCTCGCGCTAAGCCTTGCGCGCTCCCCGTAATTTTTCACAATCTTTTGTAATGTTCTTGTAAACCAATTTCAATTATATTATACTGTTCCTATTCGGTCGAATCGACCGCGCCCGCTTAACGAAAATCAATTGCCCAAGAGGAATCGAATGTATCCATATTTCCGACAATTCGCAGACTACCTCACGAACATGAAAAGGATGGCGAAGAATTCCGTCACCGCTTACATGCGTGATCTGCGCGAGTTTTCCGCGTTTTTGAAAGAACGAGGCGTGGACGCGCCGTCAGATGCGACGGATGTCGACGTGACAGCCTATCTGCTGAAACTCAAACATGAGAGCAAGACGGCCTCGACGGTCAACCGAAAGTTGGCATCCCTGCGCGCCTTCTACAAATACATGAATATCTCCGATTTTCTGTCAACCAACCCGACCGAACAGATCAAAACGCCCAAGATCGCGCGCAAGAAAATCGAATACCTGACGATCGAAGAGGTGGAAAAACTGCTTGCGCAACCCGCGAATTCCGTCAAGGGACTGCGAGACTCCGCGATCTTGGAACTGCTCTATGCGACAGGCGTGCGCGTGAGCGAACTCATCGAGATCAACGTGGAGGATATCAATCTGCGCATGGGCTTTGTCACCTGCAACGGAGAGCACGGCAAGGCGCGAATCATACCCTTGGGTCGGCCGGCGCGCGCGGCGCTCGAAGTCTACATATACGAGGATCGGCAAAAGCTGTTGCGCGACAAATCGGACGAGGAAAAGGCCCTTTTCCTGAATTATTACGGCGAGCGGATCACGCGGCAAGCGCTTTGGAAGATACTGCGCGGCTACGCGGCGCAAGCGGGCATCGAAAAGAAGATCACGCCGCAAGTATTGCGAAATTCCTTCGCCGTTCACATGGTGCAAAACGGCGCAGATCTGAAATCCCTGCAGGAGTTGCTCGGTCACGAGGACTTGGCGGCGACGCAGATATATCTTACCGTATCGAAGAATCGAATCAAAGACGTCTACGACAACGCGCATCCTCGCGCGTAAACCGGGGAGGCCTCAACAGGAAATAAACGGCAACAAGGCGGATGTGCGCGACGAACATGTGTTCGAAGTATTTTTGTGAAGCACAGGAGACGACGCGAATCGGTTATGCGGCCTCATGCTGATCTGCGGATTTTGCGAGCGTCAGCGACGGGACTGTTGCACGGAGAGAATCGCGCGCGGCAACGCGTCCGCGATGTCCGACGCGATCAAACCGTACTCTCCGATCTCACGCGCCCGCATATCGCCCGCGAGACCATGGACGTATGCGCCCGCCCGCGCGGCGTCCTGCGCGGAAAGCCCCTGGCCGGCGAAAGCCGCGACGACGCCGGACAGCACATCCCCGCTGCCGCCCGTCGCCATACCCGGATTTCCCGTGGGATTGACATATATGTCCCCGCCCGGAGACGCTACGAGCGTATCGCTCCCCTTCAAGATCGTCGTCGCGCCGAAACGCTCGGCCAAGGCGCGGGCCGCGCCCTCCCTGTCCGAGCGCACTCGATCCCTTTCCGTTCCAAGCAACCTCGCGGCCTCGCCTTCATGCGGCGTGAGAATCGCACTCGCGCGGGAGTCGCGAACATTCAGACCCGACGCGGCGACGAGGTTCAGCGCGTCGGCGTCGATGACCAGAATCCCCGTATACGCGCCGAGGATCGCCTCCGTCGTTTCCCTCGCGTCCGAGCTCATCCCGATGCCCGGACCGATGACCGCCGCCTCATATAACGGCGCGGCATGCGACATCGCATCCCCCTTGCCCGAGCGCACGGATGCGTCTTCCTCGCGAAAGGTCAAGAGCTTCGCGGCCTCGGATCTCTTAACGCAGACGGCGCAGGGAACGCATGTCTGCACGATGGAAAACAACGACTCGTCGACGGATACGCTTACGAGGCCTGCTCCTCCGCGAAGCGCGCCGGTCGCGCATAGCGCGGCCGCGCCGACCATGCCCGGACTGCCCGCGACAATCAACAATCTGCCGAAATCCCCTTTCGAGCTTCGACGATCGCGTCGTTTCAAGAGATATTTCACGTATTTTTTGGTAATAGTCTCCATTTTTGTCGCCGCCGCCCTATGAAATCCGAAAGACAGCCGACGCCAATGAGAAATATATGAGACAGGAAAACGTATCCGTAAGCGTGGAGATAAACGGCGCCGCCATCAAGGCCGGATCGATGCCGATCTTCTTCGCAAAGAGCGGCAACATGCCGCCGAGGCATTTTGCGAGGAGGACGACGATGATCTGCGTGACGCACACCGTGATGCCGACGAGCAAGGGCTCCCTGTCCAAAAACAAGATCTTCAAAAGGTTGATGCCGCTCAGACAGACGCCCAGCAACAGGCTTATGCGCAATTCCTTCCAGAGAACCTTCGGCGCGTCCTTTGGTTCGATCTCGCCCACCGCGAGTCCGCGAATGATGAGCGTCGAAGCCTGACTGCCGCTGTTGCCTCCGGTGCCCATGAGCAACGGCATGTACATCGTAAGGCTCGCTATGTCCTTCAGCAGGAGTTCGAATTTCGAGATGACGAGTCCCGTGACCATCGCGCTGAACATGAGCAGGATGAGCCACGGAAACCGATTGCGCACTTGGCGAAAGACGCCCGTATCCAAGTATTCGCGGTCGTCGTTGCCCATGACGCCGCCCATGCGCTCGATGTCCTCCGTGACCTCCTCCTCCACGACGCGAAGGATGTCGTCGACGGTGATGATGCCGACGAGACGCTTTTCGTTGTCGACTACCGGTATCGCCAAGAATCCGTATTTCGTGAACGCTTCCGATACCTTTTCCTGATCATCGTACACGTTGACGTAAACGATGTCCTCCACCATGAGATCCGCGACGGGCACGTCCGAGTCCTGTGTCACGAGGCTGCGAAGAGAGACGATTCCGAGCAATTTTCTGCCCCAATCTTTTACATAACAGGTATAAACTGTCTCGCTGTCCATTCCCTCCGTCTTGATGTGCGCGAGAGCCTGTCCCACGTCCCAATTCTTTTGAAGGGTGATGTAATCGGGCGTCATGAGACTGCCTGCACTGTCCTCCGGATAATTCAAGAAGGTATTGATGAGTTTGCGTTCTTCTTTCGTGGATTTTTCGAGAATCTTATCAACGATGTTCGCGGGCAATTCCTCCAAGACGTCGATCATGTCGTCGAAATCCATCTCGTCGATGATGAACTGTATCTCCTTGTCGGTGATGCCGTTGATGATGTCCAATTGATCGTCCGTGGACAGGCGAGAAAACACCTCCGCCGCCTCGTCCTTGGGAAGCATGCGAAAGAGAATTATGGCCATTTCGATGCCGAGCTCGTCCGACGCCTCGTCGATCACGTCGGCGACGTCCGCCTCATTCAGCTGCAACATCTCGTCGCGAGCGCTGATATACTTCTTCGAGTCCAGCATCAAGAGGATATTCGCTTTGATTTCGTCCAAGTTCTTTGCGTTTTCCATATTCGTTCCTCACCACAAAGATTATGTCACATTTTCAACTAATAATCAACCTCGCACGATAGCGAAAGCGAGACGAAATCAGCTCGGTGTTGCAAAAAAAATCGCCGCTGCGAGAAGGAATTTCGGATCGGCGAGGTTTTAAAAAACGCAGATTTTTGGGATCTCGCGAACCTCCGCGTCCGCAGCGCGACAATACGCGCAACGTACATCCTCCCCGATGAAGACTCCGGACAGGGCAACGCCTCGGACGGCTTGCCCCCTCTCGTCGTATACGCGACCGTCCGGGCGTATGTCATCAACGCCGGGAATCTGCGCGACCGTCGAAAAGCGCTCCGGCATCTGCGAAAAACCCATGCCCGTGTATTTCATATAGGCTTCCTTGCGCGTCCAAATCTCGAAAAATCGCTCCTTAACGTCGACGGAACCTTCTGACCGCGCGACGTATTCCCGTTCGTCGGGTGAAAAGACGCGCGCGGCGATCCTCTCAAAACGCTCGCTCGCATAAGCGCCGCGACGACCGGAAGCGGAGATGTCCTCGATGTCGCACCCCACCGGCGTCCCATGAAAAAGCGCCGCCCAATATCGCCCCGAGTGAGAGAGGGAGAAGTGAACGTCAAAGAGCGAAGGTTCGTCGAAATACGGCTTTCCGTGAGAGTTGCGAGCGAGTCGAAACTCCGGTTCCGAGCCCAAATCAATGCCGCGCCTCTGCGCGTAATCGAGCGATGCCTTACGCAGAAGCCTTTCCGAAAGCGTCAAGCCCTCTGCATTGTCCGGAGCCGTCGCGCCGTTTGCGTTTTCGCATACATAGAGGATCATGAACCGGCTCTGCCCGCCCTGAGCGCGTTCAGCGTCGCGAGAAGGGCGACGCCCACATCCGCGAACACGGCGCCCCACATGCTCGCGATGCCCGCAGCCGCGAGTACCAGAACCAAGGCCTTGACTCCCAAGGCGAAACCGATGTTTTCCCACACTATTTTTCTCGTCTTCCTCGCGATATCCAAGGCCGTCAACAACTTCGACGGCTCATCGTTCATAATGACGATATCCGCAGCCTCGATCGCCGCGTCGGAGCCAAGACCGCCCATCGCGAATCCGATGTCCGCGCGAGCGAGCGCCGGCGCGTCGTTGATCCCGTCGCCGATGAATATCGTCTTGCCGCGCTTCTTTTCGTCCTGAAGCGTCTCCGCCTTTTCGGCCATAATATTTTCCAATGCTTCCACTTTTTGGTGGGGCAAAAGTTCCGCTTCAAATCCGTCCAAGCCCAATTCATCGCTGATTCGCTCAGCCGCAACGAGATGATCTCCCGTAAACATCACGATGCGAGCTATGCCGCGCGATCGCAATCCGTCTATGGCGAGCTTGCTGTCGGACTTCACCTCGTCAGCG
>JAIRTJ010000114.1 GCA_031254995.1 Eubacteriales Family XIII. Incertae Sedis bacterium | reverse complement strand
AACGGAACGCAGGGCGAATGAGCGTGAGGAATAAGGTCTTAAAAGCGCTGTTGCCCCTCGGCCTCAGTTTTCTCTTGGTCGCGGGCTGTTTCATGTTGCCCCTGAACAGCGGAATTCTCGCCGACGCGCGGCTGAAACAAGCGTCCTCCTCCCTGTCGAGCTCCGTGTTCAAGGGGAACGCGATCAAGAACAGGGCTATGGAACGCGAGGATTACATTCCTTTTATAGGCTCTTCCGAGTGGCGGAGATTTGACGCCTTCCATCCGTCGATTCTCGCGGAAAAGTATGATCGCGCATATCGCCCGTTCTTGCTCGGAACGGCAGGAACCCAATCACTGACGCATTTTCTCTCGATTCATTCCATGGGGGAAAGCGTTGAAGGAAAGCGAGCGGTCTTCATCATCTCGCCGCAGTGGTTCCAAAAGGACGGCGTGGACGAAGCATCCTTTGAGGAGTTCTTTTCGCCGATCCACATCTACGATTGGCTCTGCGACGAAACGACAGAGCCTGTTTACCGGACGTATTTCGCGCGGCGCGCCCTGAGTTTTCGATTCGTGCGCAAAAACGATTTCTGCAACGAGGTTTTCGAGCGGCTAGCGGAGGGCAAGTCGCTCACGCCCTTGCAACTTAAACGCTGTCAAAATCGATTGCGATGGTTGCAGGCGGAAGACCGATTTTTCGGCGGGATCTTCGCAGATGACAATCGAAGGCGCATACGCTCGGAAGCGCGGGAATTGCCCGACGATTACGATATCCGCGCATTGGACAAATTGGCGTATAGAGCGGGGGAGGAAAGCACGCGCAACAACATATTCAACATCAAAAACACCTTTTACAATTGGCGGATCAAACCGAAATTGAAGTCTTTCAAAGGGGGACAGAGGAAATTGTCCTACGACGAATCGCCGGAATACGGCGACATGCAGTTAGTTCTGAACGAGTTCGCTAGGAGACGCATGGAGATACTCTTCATCATTCCGCCCGTCAACGCGCGTTGGGCCGAGTACACGGGGCTTTCGATGGACATGTATTTTCGCTTTGCGGAGAAGATGAAGACCCAACTGCGCGAGCAGGGGTTTTTTCGCATACTCGACCTGTCGCGGAAGGGGGATACGGCGTATTTCATGGAAGATACCATCCACTTGGGTTGGCGAGGGTGGGTCGCGGCGGATAAGTTCATCGAACCGTTTTTGCGGAAGAAGGGGATGCCGTCGAATTATCGTATCGATCCCTATTATTGCTCGGAGGAGTGGGCGAAGAAAGTCGCGGACAATCCTTCAAAATGAATGCGGAGTCCGCACCGGACGCGCCGCCTTGCGGATACGGAGACGAGGGTCGCCGCAAACGTTCGCGGGCGTCAATGCTCCTTCAGCGCAAACATGTTGATCTGATTCTTCAAATAATCCAATTGGGCGGCCATTGCGGCGGCAGCGGCGGCGCTTTCCTCCGCCATGGCGGAATTCGCCTGCACGACGGAGGATATTTGATCGATGCTCTGTCGTATTTCCAATACGGATATGCGCTGTTGATCCGCCGAGGCGGACAATTTATCCATGTTTGCGGCGTTTCTGACGGCGATTTGCTCCATTTCGTCGATACTTTGATTTGTCTGCATGACGATTTCGTTGCCCTTATGCACTTTTTTAATGCTCGTTTCGATCAACGCGGAGGTCTCTTTCGCGGCTGCGGCCGATTTGGAGGCGAGATCCCGAACTTCGTTGGCCACGACCGCGAATCCCTTCCCGTGTTGTCCTGCCCGCGCCGCTTCGACGGCGGCATTGAGCGCGAGGATGTTGGTCTGGAACGCGATGTCGTCGATCACCTTGATCACGGTCGCGATGCGCTGAGAGCTTTCAGTGATCGTCTTCATCGCATCGGTCATCCGTTGCATATCCTTGATGTTTTCATTCATGATCAATGTGTTCTCTTGGACGTCCGAGAGCGTTTCATTCGAAATCCGCGTGTTTTGCTCCGCCATATCTCTGAGATCTTCGATCAAAGCGCTGAATTGTTCGATGGTTGCGGCTTGTTCCGCCGAGCCCGCGGACAGGTTTTGCGCGCCTCCCGCGATTTCCGACGCGCCCGCCGCTATCTGCATGGCGGAATGTTTGATCTCGGAAATGAATTTGTTGTTGTTGTCCAAGATGGCGTTGATCGACTGGTATACGATGTCGTTTTCGCTTCTCGGCGTGACGTTGAAGGAAAAATCGCCGCTCGCGATGCGTTGCAATACGGCGGCCTCCTCCTTCGCGGAACGCACCATTTGCTCAAAAGATTCGGACAGCATGCCGATCTCGTCCCTGCTCTTGTATCGGAATATCTCCGTCGTATCCCCGACGGCGACGCGCTTTGCCATCTTCCCTATTTTCGCAAGGGGAAAGGCGATGTTCGCGGCCATGAGTCTGCCGATGATATAGACGACGGCAATGTATATCGCGACGAAGATCGGAGTCGTGATGATGTACTGATTGAATACTTCGTCGAAATCGACGACTTCATTTGCTCGGAGATAACAGATCAGGTATCCGCCCGCGATCAGCGCTGCCAGTGTGAACATTGCGATAGTCGCGTATATATAGATGAATTTAAATCGCAATCGTAAATTTTTCAAGGTATTTCAGGCCTCCCTCAAGTATGCTGTGCAGCTATCATATCACACGGGAGGCGGGTTCTCAAGCGAAAACGCGGCGAAACAGTGTATCAAAATGTGTCAATGGACGTCGGGGCAAAGGATGTCGCGATCTCGTCGATCAGCTTGCGTCCGGCGATGAAGGTTTCTTTGTCGAAACAGCGTATGGACAAAACGTTCGCCGCCATTATATAATAGGGAGGACTTTTCGGAGCGCGAGATGCGCTTGCGAAGGTTCGCGGATCATCGTCCGGGCGTCGGGGTGCGCATTCGCACGCCGGGCTTTGCAGGCGGGGTTTGGTTCCGCGCAATGGGGAGCCGTGAACCTCGTCAGGTCCGGAAGGAAGCAGCGATCAGCGGATATTACCATGTGCCGCGGATCGGCCTGACCTCGCCTGCAAAGCCGTTTGCCTCGTCGATTGGATTCGCGGGTCGGCGGCTTTTCGCATTCGCCGCTTGGCGACGCAAAAAATTCGCGAACGATCGCGCGACTCGATCGACATCCTGTTATTGAAGAAAGGAAATCGTGGACGAAAAATACGTAGCGATATACAGGAGGTTTCGCCCTGAGACCTTCGACAAGGTTCTCGGTCAACAGCATGTCGTTCGCGTCTTGCGCAGTCAGATATCGGAGGGCAACACGGGTCACGCTTATCTGTTCAGCGGCACGAGAGGCACGGGCAAGACCACTATGGCAAGGCTGCTCGCGAAGGGCGTGAACTGCCTGAGCGACGGGGAGCGACCCTGCGGCGTTTGCGAAAACTGCATCGCCGTCAAGAACGGCGTATTTATCGATGTCATCGAAATAGACGCGGCGTCCAACAACGGCGTTGACAACGTCCGCGAGCTCAGGGAAAGCATCGTCTATCCTCCGAGCATCGGCAGGAAGAAGGTCTTCATCGTGGACGAGGTTCATATGTTCTCGAAAGGAGCGTTCAACGCGTTGTTGAAGACGCTGGAAGAACCTCCCGAACATGTAATTTTTATCCTTGCAACCACCGAGCCGAACAAACTGCCT
>JAIRTJ010000155.1 GCA_031254995.1 Eubacteriales Family XIII. Incertae Sedis bacterium | reverse complement strand
CCCACATAGTAGAGATTTCGCGCGCGATAGAGATCCTTCGCGACGAGTTCGCGGTTGAAAAAGATCACGGGAATGTCCGCCGCGTTCGCCTTGTCGATGATGATTGCCGCGTCTGTGCGGTCGACGAGATTGACGCAGATCACGTCGCAACCGCTTTCGATGAATGCCTCGACCTGGTTGTTTTGAAGGAATTGGTTGCCGTTGGCCGCTTCGACGCTGATATCGATCACGATACCGCGCTCCTGTTCGGTTTCGCGAGCGATCTTGGAAAATCGATCGAACAACACGCCGATGAAGGTGTCAAATTCGTCATAAAGGGCTACGCCCACCTTGATCGAGTTCGGCGAATCGTTGTCGGAGGAGAAGAATTTGTCCGAACAACCCGCGAAAACGCAACAGATCAACGTCAGGACAGCGATCAACGATGCGGCGGTCGAAGATAAGACTTTCATTTGTATATACCCTCCTTTCTTGAAAAAATTTTCCCTTACAAGTGCGCTTCCCTCAATTTGACGGGAAGATCAGTCGCTCGACATCTCTGTCGAAGAGATTGTCGCGCGTGATGATGCGGGTTTTGATCTCGCTCGGGTAGCGTTCGACATCGTAGCCGAGTTCCTCCGCGACGCGCATGAGGCTGATATACCCCATGCTGAATTCGTCCACGTAACAGAGCGCCTCAGTCGAACCCTGCTCCAATGATTGAATCGCTTTCTCGCTGATGCCGACGCCGTATATCTTCGTATCGATCTCAACCGCGGCGATTGCATCCGCGACGATGTCCATCGTTTCCGCGTCGAATACCGCCGCGATGTCTGCGTTCGCAAATTGCATACGGACCGAAACCCTCTTTGCGGTGGTTTGGCTGAGACGTCCGATGTTCTCGGAAGAGATATTCGCGTTCGTTCCTGCCGCACGCAGGAATCCGTCAATCCTCTCTCGGACGCTTTCCCTCTGCGCGTCGCTTTCGATGATGAGTATCTTTCCCGCGTTTGGGGCGTTCTTTTCAATATGATTGCGAAGCATAGCACCGAGCGCGTCGTCGTCCGCGCCGACTGCGACGATGTCTCCGCCCGTTCCGCTTTCAAGCGTGACGATGGGGATCGTCTTTGCGAGAGCCTCGAGTCCCTCTGATGTTTCGTCGTCGCCGTTTGCGACGATGATGAGAGCTCTCGCTCCCGCCTCGACCTCCTGTTCCGCAATGTGCAACTGCGTCGCGTCGTCCTCCGCTCCGGAGTAAACGATCTGCGGGCGGCGTATGCCGAGATCGTCGCAGGCTTGAAATATTCCCCGACTTGCGGATTGCCAACGTTCTTGGGACGCGCCGCTCAATACGACGGCTATGCGCTCGTCCCTGCGCTCATTCGATCCGGCGGTCTCCCACGCGATGATGTAGGAACGGACGAGGACGGTAGAGACGATGATCGCGGCCAAGATGGCGACCCCGATTGCAAAGGTTCGCCTTGTCACAATTCGGCCTCCTCTCCGTCATATCGCAAATACGGCAAGCGGATGCGGCAAGTCGTGCCAACATCGAGCGTGCTTTCGATTTCGAGCCCGTAGTTCTCCCCGAAATAGACGCGAATGCGCTCATGCACATTGCGAACTCCGATCCCGGAACCTTTCTTGTTCGTATCCTTTTTTTCGCTTTCGCGATTTCCGTGAAGCAGACTCTCCGCTTTTTCCTGCGACATGCCGTAACCGTTGTCCCTCACTTCGATGCAGACGTCGTCGTCGCAACGGTAACCGCGGATCTCGATGATGCCGTCTCCGTCGAGAACTTCCATCGCGTGGTAGATCGCGTTTTCGAGCAAAGGCTGAATGATCAATTTGATGGTGCGACTCTCGAGAATACAGGGATCGATATCCGTTACGACGCGGAATTTATTGCGGTATCGGATGTTTTGGATATGCAGATAGTATCGTGCGTGATCGAGCTCCGATCGAATAGGTATGATATTGCGCCCCTTCGACAGGGATATGCGAAAGAGACTCGCAAACGACGTAATCATCGAAATCGCTTCGCGCTGGCGTCCCTCTTCGATCATCCACACGATGGAATCCATCGTGTTGTAGAGGAAGTGCGGGTTGATCTGCGCTTGCAAGGCGTCAAATTCGCTGCGGCGTTTATCTTCCTGCTCGTTCACCACGCGATCCATCAGGTCGCGCATCTTTCCGACGAGGGTCTTGATCGTCGCGCCGAGATGTTCGATCTCGTGGGGGCCTCCGACGTAGATATCAGGGTTCAGATCCCCTTCGTCCAAGGCGTGCACCGACGCCTCGAGGCGTTTGATCGGTTGCGCGACTCGCGACGAGACGAACAGGTTTGCCGCGACGATGATGAAGAGCGAAAGCGCGATGATCGGAAATACGAGCAGATTCATCCTGTTGACTCCGATCCCGAATGCGCTGTCGGGAATGACGATCACAAGTCGCCAACCCGTATACCCCGCGGTCTTTACGATGACGGTGCGTCCCTGTCCTTCGAACGTTTCCTTGTGCACTCCGTCCGCGTATTTCATCGCGGCGCGATTGTTTTCGCGGTAAAGTCCGGAAAAAATGAGATCTTCTTTCGGATGATAGATCAATTCGCCCGAAACGTCCATCAGATAGAGCGACATATCGGAACGCGCGTCGAATTGCGGGAAGGCTTGGCTGATGCTGCTGTAATCCATATCGACGAGGAGTACGCCCCTGCTCGTGTTTCTGTCGCTCGTCAGTTCTACGACGCGGCTCAACGAGATCACCCATCTGTAGGGTTGCGAGCTGTCCTCGAAGATGTTGCTGATGTGCGGCTCCGAGAAATGGACGTTTTCAACGGCGGTGCCCGCGTTTATAAACCAGTCCTGCTCTTTCACGTCGATGCCCTTCTTTATGAGAGCGTTCGGTGTCGCGACGATCAATTCGCCGGATTCCGAAAAGCAGGCAATGCTGACGAGCGAATCGTTGTTGCTCTCATACATCAGATTCATATTGCGTATGAGCGTCGTGTCCTGCGGATTGGAGACATCCGTGTTCTTGATGACGTTGTAATAGACCGTGTCGGATATGCGCATCATCTGTTTCGTGTACTGGCTGACGTTCAGCGCGACCTGGTCGAGTATATTGCGATTTTCCCGTATGGTCGTCTCGCGCACCGAATCGCGGAATTGGCTGTACATGAGAATGCTGATGAGGATCATGCACCCGATCATGATCGCGGTGAAGGACAAAGAGATCGTGAATTGGATGCTCTTTCCTCTATAAAAGCCTTTTAGGCCGCTGATGCGAGAGGCTTTTCCCCCGGTTTGAAGCTCTGTCTCGGCACGCACGCGTTCACTCCATGTCCTTCAATCTCTCCGCTCTGTATACGGTCGGCGACAAGCCCACGTGTTTTTTGAACACATAGCTGAAATAATTCGAATCGGCGTAGCCGACTTTCTCCGCGATTGCGTAGGTCTTGAGATCCGTCGCTTCGAGCAAGGCGGCCGCCGCCTGCATTCGGACTTCAGTGAGTCGCGAGACGAAAGAACTCCCCATCGCTTTCTTGAACACCGATGAAAAATACGATTGACTGACGTTTAGAGCCTTGCACAATTGATCCAAGCTGAGAGTCGGATCGGCGTAATGTTCCGATATAAAAGCCTGCGCGTCCGCGACGAGTTGCGAAGTGCTGTCCTTTCGCTTGGTTTTTATTTTCTTGCGAATCAGATCCGCGCACGCCATGATCGCGGTCTTGAGGACGCCCGCGTCGAAGTCTCTGCTGTATTTCTTTCGCAACAGCGCATCGACGAGATTGGAGTCCTCGTCATAATCGAGTTCGTATATCTGGATCAGGCGATTGAGTTCCGCGCCGAGTTCGAAGAGGAAATAATCGTATTGAAGTCGCGTCGGGGGATGTTGCGCGAAATCGGCCGTCAGCGCATCCACCGCCTTTTCGAGCCGTTCTCTGTTCCCCGTCATAACGCATTTTTGGATTTCATTGATAAACGTCGATAGACGATGATTCCCGCGCCTTCGCCCCGGGACGATATCTCCGATATACATCACCTGTCCATCGTCCAGACTTCGGCTGTACTCCAACGCGTCGAGAGCTTCCTCGTAGGAGAGGTATACATCCTCTGTTCGCGTGCGGGATTTGCCGACGCCGATATAGAGTTTCAGGTTTAACAATTTCAGGGAGGGCGTGACGAGTCGCGAAAGCATGTGCAACATGTCGCGCATACCCTCGTCCTTCGACATGAGCATGAGAAGGACGATATGATCGGGGAAATGGATGAGATGAAAGTCCGATTGTTCTTCGAGATTGTCGGTGATGAGCTGTTGCAACGAGAGCGGCAACAGCCTCGTCTCATCGCGCGACAACTCCCTTGTCGCGTCTTGCACGTTAAATTTGATGACCGCGACGCCGTAACGCTCGGCGTTGAAATCAAGACCCGCCTCCGTCAACAATTCCCTGTCGACGGTTCCGCCCGAGATGAGTTGACTCAAGAGCTGTTGGCGCAACAGCGGGAGGCTTTCCTCATAGCTGCGGCGAATGCGTTCTATGTCGAGTCGTTCCGCGGTCTCTCTCCTAAGCGTATGCGAGATGCGCCGCAGGACATTCGACAGTTCCTCCGCGTCTATGGGCTTCAT
>JAIRTJ010000086.1 GCA_031254995.1 Eubacteriales Family XIII. Incertae Sedis bacterium | reverse complement strand
AAGGGAAGGAATTGTCCTTCAATAATATCAACGACACGAACGGGGCGTTGGCCGTTTTGCGAGAATTTGACGAGCCGACGGCGGTCGCCGTAAAACACGCGAATCCCTGCGGCGTCGGAAGCGCGGGAGACATCTTTCACGCCTACGCGAAAGCGTACGAAGCGGATCCCGTGTCGATTTTCGGCGGCGTCATCGCGGCGAATCGCGCGATAGACAAGAGGACGGCGGAAGAGATCAACAAGATATTCGTCGAGATCATCATCGCGCCCGGCTACACGCATGAGGCCATGGACGTCTTGAAGGAAAAGCAAAACGTCCGGGTTCTCGAACTCGCCGATATCGAAAAACGTCCGCCGGCCGGCAGGATCGACATGAAAAAGGTGGACGGCGGTCTGCTCATACAGGACATCGACGAGGAATTGTATGATGACGGCGAATTGCGCGTCGTCACGGAGAAGCAACCTACGGAGAAGGAATTCGAAGACATGAAATTCGCCATGAAGGTCGTGAAGCACGTAAAATCAAACGCCATCGTCATCGCCTACGACAAGATGACCTTGGGCGTCGGCCCCGGACAGACGAATAGAATAGGTTCCGCGGAGATCGCGATAAGGGGAACGGACGGCGATGCGTCATCGCGGGACATCAACGGTTCCGTTATGGCTTCCGACGCCTTCTTCCCATTCGACGATTGCGTTACGGCGGCGTCGGAGGCGGGCGTTTCCGCCATCATTCAGCCCGGCGGATCCGTAAAGGATGAGGATTCCATACGGCGCGCCAACGAACTCGGCATCGCTATGGTGTTTACGGGAGTGCGCCATTTCAAACACTGATCGGATAGATTCGGAGAATGTCGCTATGAAGAAAAAAGTATTGATCGTCGGCGGCGGCGGGCGCGAACACGCCATCGCGTGGAAATTGGCGCAGAGTCCAAAGGTGGGAGAGATCGTCTGCGCGCCGGGCAACGCCGGCATCGCGGAGCTCGCGAGGTGCGAGGACGTGAGCGCGGAGGATACGGAAGCCGTTGCGGCCTTGGCGGCGTCGGAAGCTCCGGATCTCGTCGTGATCGGACCCGAGACGCCCTTGGCGAACGGACTGACCGACCGCATAGAGGCGCAGGGCATCCCCGTATTCGGCCCGAACGAGAAATGCGCCCGGCTCGAGGCGAGCAAATCGTTTACAAAGCGTTTTCTTGAGCGTCACGGTATTCCGACGGCGAGATACCGAGCATTCACGGACAGGGAGGAACTGGAGGCGAATATCGGCATTTACGGGTTTCCTGTGGCTCTGAAAGCCGACGGACTCGCGGCGGGCAAGGGCGTCGTGATCGCGGAGAGCGAGGAGGAAGCGTTGAGAGCCGTTCGCGACATGATGGAAGAACGTGTGTTCGGCGCGGCGGGAGACAAGGTGATCGCGGAGGAATATCTGCGCGGCGCGGAGGCGTCGGTACTGTGTTTCGCGGACGGCAGCGCCATCGTTCCCATGGAGTCCGCTCAGGACTACAAGCGGATATTCGATGAAGACAGGGGTCCGAATACAGGCGGAATGGGGACGTACTCTCCGAGTCTCTTGTTTGACGCATCCCTGGAAGCGCAGATAGAAGAGCGCATCTTGCGACCGACCTTTGAGGGATTTCGCGCGGACGGACTGGATTTCAAAGGAGTCTTGTTCATCGGCCTCATGATTACGGACGATGGCCCGAAGGTGATCGAATTCAACAATCGCTTCGGAGATCCGGAGACGCAGTCCGTGCTTTGTCGTCTGGATACGGATCTGCTTGACATCTTCGTCGCCGTGACCGAAAACAGGCTGTCGACGCAGGAGATCAAGTGGAACGACGATCGCGCGGTCTGTGTGGTCATGGCCTCTGACGGATACCCCGGCGCTTATGAGAAGGGAAAGATCATACGCGGCTTGGACGAAGTCGACGATGACGCGCTCGTCTTTCACGCGGGCACGAAATTCGGACCGGGCGGAGAGATATTGACGGCCGGCGGTCGCGTTTTGGGCGTGACAGCCGTCGGAAAAACCCATGACGAGGCGCGGCAAAAAGCATATAATAATGTGAGGAAAATCACCTTTGAAGGCGCGCGATATCGGACGGATATAGGCGTTGTGTACAGACGATGAAAATAAGAGAACTGTTTGCGAACATCGAGCATGAATTGATTCGGGGCGACGCTGACGCCGAGATCGCAGGCATCCGCATCGACAGCCGACTTGCGGATCGCGGCGATATGTTCGTCGCCGTCGTCGGCGCGAAAGCGGACGGTCACGATCATATCGGCGAAGCCGTCGCGCGCGGCGTCGCCGCCGTTCTGACATGCAAAGACATTTCGGCGTCGTCGATTGACGGTTCGCCCGGTGTCGCGATCATTCGCGTTGCCGATACGCGGGAAATACTGTCCGCGCTCGTGAACGAATTTCATGGGCGACCTTCGGAGAGGTTTCGTCTCATCGGCGTTACCGGCACGAACGGCAAGACCTCGGTCTCGGCGATGATCGACGGAATTCTCCGTTTTGCGGGACACAAGACGGGCTTGCTCGGCACCATCGACAATTATTGCGGCGGGAAGGCGTTGAGCGTGCGAAGGACGACGCCCACCACGCCCGACTGCGTCGAATTGGGCGAGATCATGTCGCAGATGGCGAAGGAAGGCGCGGACGACCTGATCATGGAGGTCTCGTCCATGGGACTCAAGACCGGACGCGTGAATGCGTTGACCTTCGATGTAGGCGTTTTCACGAATATTTCGCCGGAGCACTTGGATGATCACGGGACGATGGACGACTACAGGGCGTCGAAGCTGAGATTGTTCTCGCTGTCCGATCATGCCGTAATCAACGCTGACGATCCGTTTTCCCTCGCGATCGAGGAGAATGCGAGAGGCGATGTCCTCAGGTACGGCATCGAAAATCGAAAGGAGAGCGTTCTCTGCGCTGAGAACATCTCATATGAAGGGGATACCGTATCGTTTGACATGACGTACGATCGCGAGAAGGATGGGAGCGGAGCGGATCGCGGGCGTTCGACATCGGGCGTTTCCGTTCGCGCGGAGCGCATCGCGCTCGATACGCCGAGCAGGTTTGCCGTATACAACGCGCTTGCGGCGATGGGCGCGGCTCTTCGATCAGGAGTCGATTTTTCGCTCGCGGCGGCGGCTTTGCGCGAGGGCGTCCGCATCGCGGGTCGTTTCGAGATCATCAGAGGCCCCGACGGCGTTACCGCGATCGTGGATTACGCCCACACCGCTGAAGCTCTGAAAAATCTATTGATGTCAGTTCGCGCCAATCCGAGCTATGCGCGCGTGGTCTCCGTGTTCGGGTGCGGCGGAGATCGGGATCGCGGCAAGCGAGAACCCATGGGACGCATATCGGGCGATTTGGCGGATTTTACGATCATCACATCGGATAATCCTCGAACGGAGGATCCGCTCGAGATCATTCGGGCGATCGAGTCCGGCGCTCGAGCCTCCGGCGGCGAATTCGCGACGGAACCGGACAGGCGCAAGGCTATCGAACGGGCTGCAGCGTCGGCGAGCGCGGGAACGGTGATCGTCGTATCGGGCAAGGGTCACGAGGATTATCAAATACTCGGCGACAGGAAGATACATTTCGACGATCGCGAGATCGTGCGGGAAGCGTTTGATCGCCGAGGCGGCATATCCGGCGCGTGAATTTAAATGAGGAGAAGCACGGAAATGAAGCTGAAAATGAGATATTTCGGGACTGTTATGCTCGTCGCCATATCGGTCGTCTGCGCGACGGGATCCGGTTTCGCGCAAATCGGCGTGCCCTGCGGCGCGGATAGCGAGATGACGGGGCCGCGCTTTTCAGCCGGCGCGACGGCGAGCCTGAACATCCTGCGCGAAAACGAAACGGATTCCGCGGCTGAACAAGAGGAACCTTCCGCGCCGCCGGCTCCTGTCGAGTTGGTGATCGATCAAGCGCCGAATTCCCTGAAGATCGGAGAGGAAGCGCCGATCTTCTATACGTTGCGAAATGCGAGCGCCGACGCCGTCATTGAGTGGCGGAGCAGCAACGAGACGGTGGCCGTCGTCGATTCTGAGGGAAAGGTTCGCGCGATCTCGCCCGGCAATGTCGAGATCACGGCTGCGATAGGAGAGGCCAAATCGTCCGCGCTCATCACCGTCACGGAGATCGCGGCGGAGTCCGTC
>JAIRTJ010000063.1 GCA_031254995.1 Eubacteriales Family XIII. Incertae Sedis bacterium | reverse complement strand
TTGAACAAGATCTGTCTGATCGACATGACGCCCAAAATCGCAAATGAAGGAGAATGGACGCTCGGATCGTTCAGCCGGGAAGAAATCTTTTCATTGCTGGAGATGGGAGTACAGGACTGGAATATCGCGTCGGAATTCTTCTTGCCTTACGCCCTCACGAAAGGCACACCGACGGATACGGAGGAATTCCGATTGGCATTGCAAGATATGCAGGGGAACACGCCTCATATAATGATCTTCCTTTGGATTGCGCTCACCGCAGAGGACTTCCGTCCCGTATTGAAGGACATCACCGTGCCAACCCTGCTCGCCTATTCCGGCGACGGCTTGATCTGCACGCCCGCCGTCGGCGAATACCTGGCGCAGCGCATCGAAAACAGCAAATTGGTGATCTTCCCCGGTTGCGGCCACGGTCTGTTCATGGACGATCCCGTCAAGTTCAACTCGGAACTGGAGACGTTTTTAAAGGAGTGAACACCGCAGACGGCGTCTTTTGAAGCGCGGATAGGGAATGCGACGCGGAGATATTCGCATCGCATTCCCTTCTTTTATAAATTCAAGAATAAATTTCAAAACATGTTAGATCATTCCAAAATATGAACTCTCGATTTTTCTCGACAACGATCGCGTTCTGTGATACAGTAATGTCCATAATCAAATACGACTGCACGACAATAGAATAACGTTCTGTCGTAAATCTACGGTGAGCGGCCGCGCCGCAGCTAAGGAGGACAGCCATGAAAAACACAGTCGATACTTTCCGTCGTCAAAAAGAGCAGGGCGACATAATCACGATGCTCACCTGTTACGATTATTCGACGGCAAAACTCATGGACGAGTCAGGCGTCAACAGTCTGCTCGTCGGCGACAGTCTCGGCATGGTCATGTTGGGATATCCGGACACACTTTCCGTCACAATGGAAGACATCATCCACCACACGAGAGCTGTTTCGCGCGGAGCTGAAAACGCCCTCGTCATCGGAGACATGCCCTTCATGTCCTATCAGGTTTCGGTCGCGCAAGCCGTGGAAAACGCCGGGCGACTCATCAAGGAAGGCGGCGCGCAAGCCGTGAAACTGGAAGGCGGCGTCACGGTAACGGAACAAATTCGCGCCATCGTGCGCGCTTCTGTTCCCGTCGTCGCGCACATCGGGCTTACTCCGCAATCCGTCAACGCGTTCGGAGGATTCAAAGTGCAGGGCAAATCAACCGAGGCGGCGCGCTCTCTGATCGAGGACGCGCTCGCAATAGAAGAAGCGGGAGCCTTCGCCGTCGTGCTCGAAGCCATTCCCTCCTCCGTCGCGAAATTGATCACGGAAGCAGTCAGCATTCCCACGATCGGAATCGGCGCGGGACGGCATTGCGACGGACAGGTGCTCGTCTATCAGGACATGTTGAATCTCTTCGGCAATTTAAAGCCGAAATTCGTCAAGATATTCGGCGACGCGGGCGCCGTCATGCGCGATGCCTTTGCCTCGTACATCGAGGAAACGAAGAGCGGCGCGTTTCCCGCGGATGCACACAGCTTTACCGCGGACATAGACGCGGATGCTTTAGCCGCGATCATGAAGGATTGAGCGATGGCCGTTCGCGTATATCGCAGCATTCGGGACTTGGACGAGGCTCTGACGTCCGCGCGGCGCGCCGGAAGATCGATCGGATTCGTCCCGACGATGGGCGCGCTTCACCTCGGGCATCGAAGTCTCATCGACCGCTCGGCGGCGGATCGAAAATCCGAAAAAGGACTCACCGTCGTCAGCATCTTCGTCAACCCCATACAATTTGAGGATAAGACGGATTTGGACGGTTACCCGAGAACTTTTGAGGCCGATATCGCACTCTGCGAGGATGCGGGCGCGAATATCGTCTTCGCGCCGACCGTCGCCGAAATGTATCCCGAGGATTTCTCCTGCTTCGTCGACACTGAAAGCGACGCGACGCGGAGACTCTGCGGGCGCGCGCGCCCAGGTCATTTTCGCGGCGTGCTCACGGTCGTGAGCAAACTATTCCATATCGTAAAACCCACGCATGCATATTTCGGCGAAAAGGATGCGCAACAACTCTTCCTGTTGAGAAAAATGGTTCGCGACCTAAACATGGACATTCAGATCATCGGGTGCCCGACCGTGCGAGAAGCGGACGGCCTCGCATTGAGTTCGCGAAACAAACGCCTTTCAGAGCAGGAGCGCGCCGCCGCTCTATGTCTCCGACGCGCGCTCGAAGCCGGACGTTCCGATGCAGAACGACTGCGCTTCGGGCGAGACGCGCGCGCTATAAGCGACGCCGTCGAATCGGCGAAAGCCTCCATGAGCGAAACCGTCGAGGCCGAATCCTCTGCTCGCCTCGATTACGCGGAAATGTTGGACGCCGAAACGTTCGACGCAGTCTCTGAAACGACAAATCGCATTCTGCTCGCCATCGCGGCATTTTTCGGAGAAACTCGCCTCATCGACAACTTGACCGCGGATATCGACTTCGGAGGAAACGCAGATGAATCGCAATAACACGCAGCCAAACGCGCGCGACATACATACCGCTGCGCATCGCACCGAGGATGAGAAAATCGGCAACAGCCTTCCGTCAGCAACATTCCCGTTGCGCGTCGGCTTTATCGGAGCGGGAAAGGCCGGAACCTCTTTCGGGAAATACATCGCAACGCGCATTGAGGAACGCGGAGACTCGCGCATTCGTCTTTCGGGATATTTCAGCAGGAGCGAGGATTCAGCGAAATCCGCCGCAAAACTGACCGGCAGCGCCTATTTCGCGACGAGTGATCTGCTCGCGGACGCTTGCGATCTCGTCTTCTTCAGCGTTCCGGACGGCGAAATCGAACACGCGTTCGCAAACCTGATCGACCGATGCAGCGAATCAATGACGAACCTCGAAGGCAAGATGTTCGCGCATCTGAGCGGAAGTCGCCCATCCGATATTTTTCGCTCCGTTTGGTCGAGCGCTCCGCAAGACGACCGATCCCAACCGCCGAAGTCCGAGCGACTCGATTCCGAATTGTGCGTGTTCTCCCTACACCCCGCCTGCGCCATACCCAATCGCGAAACGGCTTGGAATCACTTGCGCGAAGCCTGTTTCGTCTTCGAAGGCGATAGCTCTGCGCGCCGGCGAAGCGACGCCCTGCTCGAACTGATCGGAAATCCCGTCGGAGAGATTCATCCGAACAAAAAAGCCCTCTACCACGCCGCATGTGTCTTTCTCAGCAATTTTTCCGTCGCCCTCGCGGCGGAAGGCGTCGCCCTGCTCGCTTCCTGCGGCATCGATTCGGATATCTCTTCCGGATTTCTGCGAACTCTGTTCCTCGGAAACGCAGAAAACGTGGCGAAATGCGGGCCGACGGCGTCCTTGACCGGACCCGCTGAACGCGGCGACGCGGGTACGATCCAAAAACACCGCGAAGCGATCTCGGATCTGGAAGACGAAGTCGTTTCTCGCATCTATCGCGATCTGACGGAAATCCTCCTGCGCATCGCCCGCGAAAAACACCCGACGAGAGACTACACCCTCGCCTTTGAAGCGATCGGAAACTCTTCGGAAATCGCTGAGGCGAGTTTCGTCAAACCTCCGAAATCAGTGCGTTAAATCGTTAAAAATACCCGGTTTGCAGCGCAGACGCAGACACGGTCGTCGCTTATTCTGCGGAACGCAATAGTTTTGCCCTCGGAAAATCAGGATTTTCGCGGTTTTTCTTGACACCTCCAAGCCGAAATGGTAAGATTTCTAATGCGGCGTTTCATAAGACGCGCAGTGTTCGGCGGTGTAGCTTAGTTGGTTAGAGCGTCCGGTTCATACCCGGAAGGTCGGTGGTTCGACTCCACTCGCCGCTACCATAGGAGGCCCGGTAGTTCAGTTGGTTAGAATGCCAGCCTGTCACGCTGGAGGTCACGGGTTCGAGCCCCGTTCGGGTCGCCAAACACTTAAATCCTCGCGGAGACGCGGGCAAGGCGCAACGCCATGCGCATAGTGCGCATGGAATGCGAGACCGCTTCGCGTCCCGGTTGCGCGGACGTACATAAGCAAGGCTGAAAGAGCAACGAGTCGCGGATACGAAAAAAAGACAGGCAGTATGCGCAGGATTTTTTTCGCAGGCGCGGCGCAGACGACTGAACGAGGAAAGCGCGTACACTGACGTACGTAACTGACGAGTGAAGGAGGATAAGCCGCGGATACGGAAAAAAGACAAGCATGGTGGGTATCGTCAAGTGGTTAAGACACAGGATTGTGGCTCCTGTATACGTGGGTTCGACTCCCACTACCCACCCCACATAACTTTACACGGCGCGCCCCGTCATGTTACAATGTGTATGCAAATCATGCGCGGGCGACTGTATGATGGGGTATAGCCAAGCGGTAAGGCAACGGACTTTGACTCCGTCATTCGCAGGTTCGAGTCCTGCTACCCCAGCCACAACCCGGAGTGGCGCCCGGCGGATGCACGCATCCGAGATGCGCGACCCATTAGCTCAGT
>JAIRTJ010000058.1 GCA_031254995.1 Eubacteriales Family XIII. Incertae Sedis bacterium | reverse complement strand
GGCGCACTGGGAAACGATGGCGATGCCGAGGAACAGATATCCCCAGATCGGGCCGAGGTTTCGCGTGAGCACGTCGGCATAACCTACGGAATCCCCTTCCGTGCCCCAATTCAGGTAATCGCCGACGGAAGCGAGTCCGCCCAAGGTGGGCAGAACGTAGGTCGCCGCGATGAGCGGCATCGCGATCAAAAGTCCCTTCGGGATCACCTGCGGATTCTTCACCTCGCCGGCCAAGGTCGAGATGCATTCGTATCCGCAGTACATCCAGATGCAGATGGCCAACGTGCCGCTGATCGCCTCGGACGCGGACAATTCCTCCGCTATAAAAGGCTCCATCGGATTGTAATTCCAATTGATGAGACCGACCAATGCAACCACGGCGAACGCCGCGATAATGGCGACGGACAGAATGGAACTTACGATGCCGACCTCGCGCAAACCCAGAAGATTGATGACGGTAAATATGAGAATCATGACGAGTTTCAGACCGAATTTCATGAGATCGGAATCCGCCAACACGGGAATGTATTGGCTCGTGTAGTCAACGACGAGGGCGGTGTATACGCCGTTAGTAATGTAGATGGATACCGTATTGTACCAACCGGCCTGAAATCCCCAGAATTCCCCGAACGCTTCCTTAGCCCAGACGTAGACGCCGCCTTCCGACGGCAGGACAGAACCGGCCTCGGCCACCAAATTGCTGATGGGCCATGCCCATATAAAAGGAAAAACGATCAACATCGTCAGCGTGATTCCCGCTCCGTTGGGGATCATCTCTTCGATGCCGAAAGCCCCCGCGGCCACAAGGCAGTACAGCATGAATACTACGCCGCCCACCTTCATGTCGATCTTTTTCAGCCCGGCTACCCCGTCCAACCGGCCTGAGCTTTGATTCAGATCAGCCATATGCGCTCCTTTCCCGAGTCACTGTCCCTGCCGCAACGTCAAACAGCTCGAGCGGCAAACAATCCTTCGTCTAATGCGATCTCCTCGCTTTCAAATCATTATACATCCTTTTCTTGAGTTCATGCAAGGGAAAGCATCGGCTCTCGAAAAAAACGGGATGAAACCGATCGGTCTCGCACGACGCAGAAAAGAGCCGAGACGGGCTGCGTGAGCTCCTCCCGCGTCAGGACTTGAGTCGGCTTCAGACGTCCGGCTGTATGTACCGCCATTCCCTCTCGACAAAGGCGACGATCTTTCTCATCTCCGCGAATCCGGGTTCCGTTTCTCTGATTCGTTTGATTATGCGGCCGATCGCGCTCTTCGCGCCAAGGACTCGCCGAAACTCGGCCAAAGTCGTCAACACCGGCAGAACCGAGTGCGCGTCCGACTCCTTCCCCTCGCGAACGTCCCCGAAGAGCAGCCGGACATCGTTTGCGCCGCATTTCACATAGACGCAACCGGGATCGAAAAAGAATCCTCGCGTATCGAGCAGACGATCTCGTCCCGCAGACAGACACGTCAGAAACAGGCGCGCGACGCGAAAAACCTCGCCCAAATCGCGCAGTTCGCATTCGTTCAAGGGCGCATAGCCGTCCGTCAAATACAGCAACTGCATCCCATCCTCACTCTCCGCAACGGTAACGGGCAGAATGAAGTCGAGATCCTGACGTTCGAGTATCTTCTTTTCGAAATCCTTGAGCGCGCGTCTCTCATCGATCTCTATTTTTCTCACGGAACACATCTCCGCATCACATCCTTTCCCTAGTCGGCGTTCAATTGCCGCCGCATTTGGAGCAGACGGTATAGCCGTGCTCCTTCGCGTCCGACACATCCATCGAAACGACATAGCGTTTGACCAAAAAACAGTTGCCCTTGTGATATGCTTCCCCGAAACCGGGAAAACAATATACGAGATTCCCGTCGCTCATCGCGCTCGGCTTGCATAGTTCGCAGGGCTTGTAACGCGAACGAACGGAAGCGTTCAGCAAAACCTCCTTTGGCTCATTCTTGATATATGAGCAGTCGGGGCCGTGATACCGTTCTCCCGCGCGAGGGAAGACCCAAACGATATTCCCGTCCCCATTTCGCTCCATCTCGTCGAAAGGCATGGGAATCGCCGCATTATCGCACCCGACGAAGGCGCGGCAGATTATCGCGGTTCCTGATTCCGCAGAGCGCATGAACAGAGCAGGCAATCGCAGGTCGATCTCGTACGCAACGGAAACGCCGATGAGGTCCGTATAAGCCCTGCCGCTTTTTACGCCGTAATACGGCATGCGATAGAGTATAGGCGACACCTTCACGCCCCGTATGTCTCCGGCGTTTTCCTCGTTCAGACGATTCGTCAAATCCTTCTTGTACGTTGCGGAAAGCACAGGCAGGTTGGCCTGCGCGGCAAGCAACCGCGTCTCGTCCGCCACGGAATGAAAGACTCCTTCCTCGACGGACGCGATCTTCATGAGATAACCCAATGTGAGCGCGCCGACGATGAACAGCGGCAGAAAAATCGCCGTCTCCACGGCCAACGAGCCCCTTGTGCGTCTATTCGGAGAGATGCGATTCCCGCGAGCGCGTATTCCCCGCCGCCGCTCGCAGTCTCTATTCGTCTCCGTCATATCGTTCCGTATAGACGTATGTCTTTCCGTCCACCGTTGCTTCAAATCTAAACCCCGCATAGTATTCCCTCAGCTGAAACGCGCTGTCGTACGTTCCTTTCATGTTGAGCTGTATCAAATCCATCGCGCGGAGGAGTTTGGCCTCGCGATCCGCAAGAAACAGCAATATCCTCAAATAGTCTTCGTAACTCTGTCCCCCGGGATCGATCGGAATCTCCGGTCCCCCGAGAAAAACTCCGTCTAATATTCCCTTAATATCTTGAATTGCCCAAGTATTCGCGTTCTTGAACATGGCGACGTTCCTCCCGTCCTCGAGCAAGAGCATGTCGTTCTTCGTCTCCGCGAGGATCCATGCCTCCGTGATAATAAGTTCCGCCGCGGGCTCGCCCACTGCGTACACGGGAGCGAACATCACCGCCAATTCCTTGACCTTTCGCATCTTCTCCGGATCCTTTAGGAACGCTTCGTTGTTGAGAAAAAACCGGATGAGGGAGATATTTGCTCGCACGCTCCGATAATTCGCGTCGTCGCTCATTTTGCCGGACAGAATGTACTCGATCTCGTTACCGAAGAAGGTGTCCGCCCTTTTTATACCGCCGTTTGCGTGATTGAAGACGTTTATGATGTATTCCGATGTCAGAAACCCGTCGCCTGCTCGATCCGCGACCTCTCCCAACGTCGGTATGCTCGCCCTCGACAGATTCGAAAAAAAACCGTCTGACAAGCCCTTCGAAGGCAAGCTTTCGATGACTGATTCGTTTCTCAGCGTCCGCCTCGCCTGTCCGCTATCCTCGGAGGATTCCGATCTGCGCTTGATCGATTCGGTCAAGGCGGCAGCGTTGATCTGCGCCTCGAAGATATCCGCGTTCGCGACGGAGAATTCCTTCAAATTCACGTTAACGGCGGATACCTCGGAATCGAAGACGCTGATCTTCGCGCCCTGCTCGATGAAGGACAGATACGCCGTCTTATCCCTCTTCAAACCGGCATCGGCATAGAAGGCAATGTCCTTTTCCGCGCGCGCGCCGTCGCCTTTGAACGCGAACAAGCCGTAGTCCTCGTTTAATTTCCTGTCATACTCCGACAGTATGGAACGCCCGGCGACTTGCAATGCTGCGTCCGCGCGGCTTCTGTTCGCCGCCTCTTTCGAGGCCGCGAACATGACCGCAGCCAGCAAAATCAGCCCTGCGAACAAAACGGTCAACAGGACTGCCGCGCTGCCCCTTTCGCGCCCCTCCGCGCCCGCGTCTCTCCTTATGATCCCCGAAGCATTCCCTAGCTTCATGCAACTCTTTCCTCCGCGTTCTCGCGCATCCGCGCGTTCCGCCGACGCTTCGTTCTACCCCGTCAACGCGCCCGCGATCCGAGCGTATTCCGCTTCGTCTATCACGTAGGCTCGGCCGTAGCTCACCTCGACAAGGCCGTCGCGTCGCATCGGCGCGCCACCGTAATACGTCGTCTCATTTTCGGCTTCGATGCAGGCGGCGGCGAATCGTCTGCCCTCGGACAGATCGATTCGCTTAGCTTCCGCTTCGCGCCTGAAACGATCTCCCGTATTCTCGTCGTCGATTCGTATCTCCGCCGTCCCGTTCTTCGCCGCACTTTCGCTCCGAACCAAGATGTGCATATGAGCCCTGAGCGCCGTCGCGCAATAAAAATTGACGAAAACGCAGACGACGAACAGCGCCGACAGCAATATGAGCGGGAAATAAATGGCGGATTCAACCATCGAGGAACCGGACTGTTCTCGAAAGATCCCCTGCCGGCGAAATCCGACGCATCCTCCCGCGTTTTCGCGCGGTCTCATGCGAGGCCTCCGCCTACGAAAACCGTCTCGAGGACAGACCTGAGAACACATCGTTCACAAATCCCATGATCTGCGTCCTAAAGACCAATCCGATGACGATGGCGATCGCCACGAGTATCGCCACCTGAACCAATTCCATCCCGTCCTTCTTCCCCGCAAATACGCGCAGGGTCTTCAGCATCCTCTTCATTTCTCTGTGCCTCCTTTTTTCTCTAACCGATAAAAACCTATTCCTTTATTGCTGTCGCCCGGCGAATATGCCGTTTTTGCCGACTCACCGCATATTCATCACAGCCGGCGCAACGGTGATGAGGATAATTGCCAACAATTGCAGTACCATGGGAAATGTCAACTTCGTTTCGGCCAATCGCCCTTTTTCCTCAGCGTCCTTCTTCCTGCCTCTCCAAAGTATTTGACTTTCCTGCGACAACTTCTCGGCCAATGCGTTCCCCTTGTCTATGTTGTCCGCCAAGATCGCGCTGAACCTCATGATCTCCCTTCGGTCGCTGCGAATCGCCATATCCGTAAACTCCGAGGCGAGGGTGGTGTTCGACGCCTGCATGCGGTCTCTTATTCCGAGAAGCTCTTCGTAAAAATGCCGCTCTTCCCCCGCCCTGCGACGCTCCTCATAATCCTCCGCGATCTTCGCGATCGCGCCCGTGATCACAAGGCCTGCGTTCAACAGGAGCAACAGCTTGTTCAGGAAACCAGGAAAATCCCTTTTTACGCCGTCCCGCCACCGATCGACGGTTCGATCCACGAGGGCGTATCTGTTCCTGTACACCGCGAACCCGACGAAGATCAAGACGAAGACAAAGGCGAGCATACCGAGATCCCCGGGAACCTTCCAATCCAGTTTCACGCCGGAATTCGTGCTCGTCGGCAGGATGAGACGATCGCCCGTCGTGTCTTCGCCGATGTTTTTCACCGCGGCTTCAAGGCTTTCGCCGAGATTCTTCGCATAGTCGTAATCCGCCCCGGGATCGCCTACTATCACTCGGAAGGCGACCTCATCCTGCGCGTCCCCCTTTCTGAGGCGCGCGGTAAGAATAACATCCTCACCCGCCGCCCCGTCGATCAGATTGACGCGCCCTTCCTCGCTCACCGCGTATGCCTTATCGCTTTCCCACGCGAGATCGATGCCCGTTTCCTCGTCAAAGGACGGGAGTATGAGGTCGGAAACCACGCCGTTCAGACTCTCGTTCTCGCCCAAAATCAACTTGGGCAACCGCTCTTTCAGCGACGCCATCTGTTGCGCGACGATCTCCGGCTCGGCTTCCTTCGGCAATACCTTCACGCGCACCTCCCGCTTCACGCGCTCGTCTCCGTATGCGGCCTCGACCTCCGCCTCGACCGTTCGCGCATCGCCTCCGTATTCTGCCCTGTCGATCTCGGACAGACCTCCGCGCGCGAGGTTCGAGACCGCCGCGGCCGACAGGCACAGGACGAGAAATAGGATCAAAAGGTACATGCATACCGTCCGCACCTTGGAATCCGCGATGATCTGTTCCGGTGAGCCTCCGATACAGGCCGCGCGATACTTTCGCTCCATCACGTCCGCGCGCCCGAACCATTCCTCAGGCAATCGCGCAGTCAATCCGAGAAGACGTCGATTCAATGTTTCTCGCCTGTTCTCGCCCGCGCGAGCTATGCCCGATCCCCGTTTGCAGTACTCCGCTCCTCGTGCCTTCGATTCCTTCGCAACGCTTCTCTCATTCCTTTTCATAATCCGCCTCATACCTGTATATCCGTGATTCTTACGCTCCAATAGAAGGCGATGCCCTGTACGGCGAGCGCAAACGTCATGATGAGGAAGCCCGCCGCCGTGCCGTAGAGCGGCGCGAGATAGTCCGGCGACGAAAGCCGCAAAAACAGCAGGATCATCGGCGGAAGACAGGACAGAATTCCCGCTTCGTATTTTTTCTGCGCGGTCAATATCCGTATCTCGTTTCGGATGTCGATCTTGTCGACGATCTGTTCCGCAGCGCGGCGAATGGCGCGAATCGTGTCCGCGCCGGTGGTGAGACAGGTAAAATACACGTCGATGAAGTCGGAGATGTCCTCGCACGCGCTGCGATCCGCGAAGTCGTACAACGTCTCCTTTTCCTGCTCTCGGCCGCGAACCAATCGGTCGCTCATGTATTTGACCTCCGATACGATGGGGGCGTCCCCCGCGTATATGAGACGAAGATTTTCATCCGCTTCCGCGAGCGCCTCGGTGAGTTGCCGACCTGTGGAAAATGAGGATGAAACGGAGGCCAGGAAATCCTTGAACTGTATCGACAGTTCCGTCCTGCGCTTCGCGGCCAAATGCGCCTCGTAATACCTTTTGCATGGATAGGAGAGCAACGCAAGGGGTACGGCGAACAGAATATTATTGTAGAAAAGCAGACTGAGGATCGCGGCGGCCGCGCAAAATACGATGCGGTAGCGCATTTGCTCCTTTCGGCTCAAGCGATATTGCCGGTAATCGATCCCCCGTTCGACCGCAGACTCCGCAGCGGACGACTCTCGTCCTTCTGTCTTCTTTCGAGCGAAGCGCTCGCGCAGACGCGCCGTCGCAATTTGCCCGTAATCACGCGGATTTTTCATCGTTTTCACCGCCTGTCGACAACACCTCGCTTTGATTTTTTAAGTTTACAATAATTTTATTATTGTTAATCAATTGATTATCGGTTCGCACGAGTCCGCGTTTTCCGTCAAAGACGAATAACTTGTTCAACGCGATCTCGCCATCGACCATGCCCGCAATTTCCGAGATTTCAAGGACGGTCCTCCGCGCGTCCGGCAGCCTGCCGAGGTGAATCATGATGTCGATTCCCTCCGTAATCTGTCGCCTGATGGCTTCGATGGGAAAATCCGCAGCCTGCAAAAACATCGCTTCCAAGCGGTAGAGCATCCCCTCTGGCGAATTGCCGTGTCCGGTGCTGAGCGACCCGTCATGCCCCGTATTCATCGCCTGTATCATGTCCAGCACTTCCTCTCCGCGCACCTCTCCCACGATAATTCGATCGGGGCGCATTCGCAGGCTCGCCCGAATCAATTGTCTCATGGTCACCGCGCCCTTGTCCTGCACATTCGCGTTGCGGCATTCCAGTCGCACGATGTTTTCGATTTCGCGAATTTGCAGCTCTGCGGAATCCTCGATGGTGATGATGCGCTCGCTCTTGGGAATGAAGTTTGAAAGCGCGTTCAAAAACGTTGTCTTTCCGGAGCTCGTACCGCCGCTGATGAAAATGTTGTACGCGGCTTCCACGAGCAATACGAGAAAGTCGGCGGCCTCGGGCGTGATCG
>JAIRTJ010000043.1 GCA_031254995.1 Eubacteriales Family XIII. Incertae Sedis bacterium | reverse complement strand
CACGATACGGCTCGCATAATTGCGCTTAAAAAGATTTCGAGGAACTGCGCTGAGACGGACGACGCGACTTTGGCCGGATTGATCGCCGTCGTGACTGCGGGTACGGCGGACATTCCCATCGCGGAAGAGGCGGCTTTGGCCGCGGAACTGTACGGACGGCGCGCAAATCGCATCTTTGACGTGGGGGTCGCGGGTCTGCACCGGCTCTTGGACAAGGCGGAGGAGATACGACGCGCCGATGTCGTCATCGTCGTCGCAGGCATGGAAGGAGCCTTGGCGTCGGCGGTCGGAGGCTTGGTCTCGCGACCCGTGATCGCCGTGCCTACGTCCGTGGGTTACGGGGCATCCATGGGGGGATTGACGGCCTTGCTTTCCATGTTGAACAGCTGCAGCTTGGGCGTCTGCGTCATGAATATAGACAACGGCTTCGGCGCGGGGTATCTCGCGTCCGTTATCGCGGAGAAATAGCGATGACGACGGGTCAAACCGTCGGATCCGCGACATCGAATGGGGAGGCGAAAATTTAATGGGTAGGATCAACGGATATCCGGGCGATAAGCGAGCGCTGTATTTCGAGTGCGGCGCGGGAATCAGCGGAGACATGGCGTTGGGCGCGCTCATACATCTGGGTGCGGACGCGGAAGCCGTCAAGGCAGAACTCCTGAAAATGGACATCGGCTCGTTCGATCTGATACCGAATTGCATCAGCAAAAACGGCATCCGAGGCGTGGAATTGGATGTGATCATCCGCGACGAGTCTCTGCGCGACGCGCACGCGCACGTCACGTATCGTCATATCAAAGCCCTGATCGAGGGCAGCGGTCTTTCGGATAACGCGAAACGCATGGCGACGAACATTTTCGCTGTAATCGGCGCGGCTGAAGCCGCCGTTCACGGAAAGAATCTCGATGAGGTCGCGTTTCACGAGGTGGGCGCGCCGGATTCCGTCATCGACATCGTCGGCACGGCCGTTGCCGTGGATATGATGGGCGTCGATCGCATATGTTGCGGCCCCGTTCACGACGGTTGCGGATTTATCGAATGTCGTCACGGCATCATCCCGGTGCCTGTGCCTGCGGTGATGGAGATGTTGAAGCGAAGCGATATTCCGCTCGTCATCGAAACGGATGTGACAACCGAGATGGTGACGCCGACGGGTTTCGGCATATTGGAGGGGTTGAAAGCTGAGTTTCTTCCGACATTCGGCGTTCGGCCCGAAAGAATCGGTTACGGATTCGGGAAGAGGGACACCGGGCGGTTCGGAGCGGTGAGAGCGATACTTGGGGAGGAATATGCGCAATGACGAGAAATTTGAACAAGACGTACGATCCGACCGGGTTTGAAAAGCGAATTTATGAGGAATGGGAGACTGAGGGCTGTTTTCGCGCGGAGATTGACGAAGATCGCAAGCCTTATACGATCGTAATGCCTCCGCCGAACATCACGGGACAGCTCCACATGGGGCACGCCTTGGATCAGACGTTGCAGGATGTGTTGATTCGGTGGCGCAGATTGCAGGGGTATTGCGCGCTTTGGCTTCCGGGCACGGATCATGCCAGCATAGCGACGGAAGTGCGGGTCGCGGACGAACTCCTCGCGCGCGAGGGGAAGACTAAGGAGGAGATCGGCAGAGAGGCGTTCCTCGAGCGAGTCCGGGCGTGGAAAGAGCTGTACGGCGGTCGAATTACGGAACAGCAACGACGATTGGGAAACAGTTGCGACTGGGAGCGTGAACGCTTCACGATGGATGAGGGATGCAATAAAGCGGTCGTCGAATTCTTCGTCAGACTCTACGAAAAGGGACTGATATATCGAGGGAAGCGCATGATCAATTGGTGCCCGGTATGCGGCACTTCTCTTTCCGACGCCGAAGTGGAACATGAAGACATTGCAGGTAATTACTGGTACATTCATTATCCTTCCGCCGACGGGGGAAAGGGGATCGTTGTTGCGACATCTCGTCCTGAAACCATGTTCGGCGATGTTGCGGTGGCCGTTCGGTCGGACGACGAACGATACAAGGATCTGATAGGCAAGGACGTCATTCTTCCGATCGCGGGCAGGAAGATTCCGGTGATCGCGGATCCGTATCCGGATCCGAAGAAGGGTACGGGTGCGGTGAAGATCACACCGGCGCATGACCCAAATGACTATGAGGTCGGGCGACGACACGGATTGCCGGAGATCGTCTGCATGAATTTCGACGCGCGCATGACGGACGAGGCCGGACAATACTCCGGCATGGATCGATTCGAGTGCAGGGACGCATGGGTGAAAGCTCTGGACGAGGGCGGATACTTGGTCAAGACTGAGCGCGTTTCGATTCCCGTCGGTCGATGTTATCGGTGCGACGCGACGGTGGAACCGATGCTCTCAAATCAGTGGTTCGTGCGCATGGAGACCCTGGCGCAACCCGCCATTGCGGTCGCGAAGGACGGACGCCTGTCCCATGTTCCCGAGCGGTTCGAGAAGATATATCTGCATTGGCTCGAGGATATTCGAGATTGGTGCATCAGTCGCCAACTGTGGTGGGGGCATCGGATACCCGCGTATTATTGCGAAACTTGCGGCGAGATCACGGTGGCCAGGGAAAAACCGCATACCTGTTCTGCGTGCGGAGGCGGCGCGTTTCGGCAAGATGAGGATGTGTTGGATACGTGGTTCAGCTCCGCGCTTTGGCCGTTTTCGACCTTGGGCTGGCCCGAGAAAACGCCGGATCTATCGTATTTTTACCCCACGTCCGTATTGGTCACCGCTTACGAGATCATCTTTTTCTGGGTGGTGCGCATGGTGTTTTCGGGCTTGGAATGCATGGGCGAGTGTCCGTTCGAACACGTGTTCATACACGGTCTTGTGCGCGACAGCTCCGGGCGGAAGATGAGCAAGAGCCTGGACAACGGCGTGGATCCGATACAGGTCATCGACACTTACGGCGCGGATGCCCTTCGGTTCATGCTCGTAAACGGAAGTTCGCCGGACAGCGATATGCGGTATTCCGAAGACAAGATGGAATCTTCTCGAAATTTTGCGAACAAGCTCTGGAACGCCGCGCGCTTTGTCATAATGAATTCGGACGACGAGACCGGTTCGGAAGACGATTTTGCGCCGGACGAGGCGGCATTGCGCCCTGAGGACAGATGGATTCTTTTGAAGGTGAATGAGGCCGTCGCCGAGATCACGCGCAACATGGAGAAGTTCGAGCTTTCATTGGCTCTGCAAAAGACGTGCGAATTGATCCGAGACGCTTATTGCGATTGGTACATCGAGATGGTAAAGGAGCGACTGTACGGAGAGGACGAGGATCTGAAGCGCGCGGCGAGAAGTGTGCTCGTCGCCGTTCTGTCGGATCTGTTGAGGCTCCTGCATCCCTACATGCCGTTCATTACTGAAGAGATATGGGGTTGTTTGGGCAAGGACGGTCGACTCATTGCGGACAGATGGCCATCGTATGACGAGGGTATGCGCGAACGTTATGCGGAGGATTCGGCGAAGATCGAAACGGCCATGGGGATTATACGCGCCGTTCGAAACATTCGTGCGGAGGCGGAAGCGCCGCCCGCGAGAAAACTCACCGTGACGGTCGTCGCGGACGATGCCGCGCAAGCCGATATCATCGAGTCGACGGCCGGTCATATCGAGCGCCTGGCCAACGTCTCTTCCATTGTCGCTCTCGTATCCGGCGCGTCCGAGACGAGGACGAAGATTCCCGAGGAGGCGATGACCGCCGTCGTTTCGGGCGCGGAGATATATGTGCCATTGGACGATCTGCTCGATTTCGCGGCGGAACGAGAACGACTTGCGAGGGAAAAGGAGAAGTTGGAAGGCGAGATCAAACGGCTCTCCGCGAAGCTGGCGAACGAGGGATTCGTCTCAAAGGCGCCGCAGGCCGTCGTTGCTAAGGAACGCGAAAAATTGGCGAAGGCCGAGGACAATTTCGCGAAGGTTGCGGCGCGAGCCGAGGCGATACGGGACAAATAAGAGATGAGCGTCACCTCGGAGGAACGCATACAGGCGTTGCGGCGATTTGGCAGCAAGCCCGGTTTGGAACGAATGCGCGCGCTGATGAATTCGCTCGGCAATCCGCAGCGGGATTTGCGCGTGATTCACGTCGCGGGCACGAACGGAAAGGGTTCCGTATGTCGGTACATATATGAGGGGTTGCGAGCGAACGGCTGCGATGCGGGCTTGTTTACCTCCCCCTTCATGACGGATTTTCGCGGCGCGATCATCCGAAATGACTGCGTCATGTCGAACGCCGCCTTAGACGAATACGCGGAGCGCGTTTTTCGCGCGATCGCTGAGATGCGCGAAGGAGGCATGGAGTCACCGACGGAATTCGAGGTCGTCACTGCCCTGGCCTTGTTGTTTTTTTCCGAAAACCCGGTTGACTGTGCGGTATTGGAGGTCGGTTTGGGCGGCAAGGGCGATTCGACCAATATCACGGACGACTGCCTGATGTCCGTCGTCACATCCGTTTCCCTCGACCATAGCGATGTTCTTGGCGATACCGTCGAGGCTGTCGCGGAAGAAAAAGCGGGGATCATAAAGGCGGGGCGTCCGGTCGTAAGCGGTGCGGCGGGCGCAGCCGGAGCAGTGATCAAGCGATTTGCGAGACAGGGCGGTTGCGAGATATTCGACGCGGCGAGAGTCGTCCCGTATGATGTCGGAACGGACATGACGGGTACGATGTTCAGCGCGAATTTAGACGGTGAGATCTTCGAAAGCGTAAAGCTTTCGATGGTCGGTCGGTTTCAGGCGGAGAACGCGATATGCGCGCTGTACGCGTTTCGGATATTGAGAGATGCGTGCGGTTTCGGACTTGACGAGCGACGATGGAGAGAGGGCTTGCTTAGGGCGACGTTGCCCGGAAGATTTGAGCGCGTGCTCCCGCGCGCGTTTTCGAGGCCGGCCGAGCCCGGTCGAGATCCGGGAAACGAGGCCGTCGTGATTATGGACGGCGCGCACAATCCCGACGGTATGCGGCGGATCGCCGAGACGGTCGAGGAGCTTTTCCCCGGCGGGCGGACGTTGACGGTGTTTTCCGCGCTCCGTGACAAGAACGTCGCGGAGATGCTCGAGATATGCGACGGCATATCCCGCAAGATGATCTTGACGGAGCAGAGCAATGCGCGAGGGGCGACGGCTGAAGAACTGCGCCGAACGTTGCGCGGTATTCGAAGCGCGCGCAGTGAGAAGGACGCGGCGGCCGATTTGTCGTTCGAGAGAGACGAGGCGATCGCGGATTCTTCGGAAGCGATCGTTGCGGCTTTGCGGGAACGGGACGCGTATGATCTGATTCTCATCACGGGGTCGCTGTATTTCATTCGCGAGACGCGCGAGGAATTGTTGCTTGAGGAGTTCGATCGAGATCGACATCAGTCGAAATGATCGGAGGATAATGAGAGATGGATAAAGTATTATTGTATTACAACCCGAATGCGGGAAACGGCGTATTCAGTTCAAATCTCGACAAGGTGATCGAGACGTTTCAACGCCGACGCATGCTTGTCATTCCCGTGCGCGCGGACAACGGGGGCGTATTGGATAAGCTGTTTCAAGGAACAGATGCGCGTTCGTGCAAGAAGATCATCGCGGCCGGCGGCGACGGAACCATCAATACGTTGGTGACCGCCATGATCAAATACGATATAGACGCGCCTCTGGCTCTTTTCCCGTCGGGCACGGCCAACGATCTGGCGCATTATTTCGACATACCGTACGGCATCAATGAGATGTTGGCTATAGCTCTCGGCGAGCGCTATACGTACATGGACGTGGGTTTGGCTAACGACAAGTGCTTCGTCAACGTGCTCGCAATGGGTATGATGGTGGACGTGAGTCAGAAGACGGATCCAAACGCCAAGAATACGCTCGGCGTGATGGCGTATTATCTGCGGGGCATGGCGGAGATACCGAAATTGGAGGCGGTTCCGATCAAAATATCTTGTTCCGATCGAGAAATCGAGACGAAGATGTACGCGATGTTGATTATGAACGGACGATCCGCGGGCGGATTCAAACGCGTCGCGCCCTCCGCGTTCATCAACGACGGACTTTTCGACATCATCCTGTTTCACGATACGCCTGTGACGAATCTGATGCCGCTGGTTTTAGGCATCCTCACGGGGCAACATACGGAGAACAAGAACGTCACGTATTTTCAGGCGTCGAGTCTGCGCATAGAATCCCCCGTAAACGTCAATACGGACGTGGACGGGGAGAACGGCTCGCCCCTGCCTCTGGACGTGCGCATGTTGCCTCGTCGAATCAAGGTCTGCACCGCTGTTGACGACATGGAGGGGAATGTATGGTGATCCGCGGAGATCAAGGGGTCGGCGATCCGGGCGATATTCTCGAGACGGATGATTACGAGGGTTTGGTTCCTTTTTTTATCGAAAACGGATTGGAATTTTCCGAAGAGGACGATACTCCCGTCGATCTCGTGAAATGTTGGAAGGCGGAGGATGAATTCGGAGCTTTGGCGGGCGCTTGCGTCCTCGCGCGCAGGGACGGGGAATTCATCTGCGACGGTATCGCAGTGGCGCGCGCTTTCCGCGCGAAAGGACTGGGCGGAAAGCTCCTGGACGTCTTGATCGCAGAGGTCGCGCGGAGAGGCGGGCGGCGGCTGTATCTCGTTGCGCGCGCGCCGGATTTCTTCGCGAAGAACGGCTTTGTCGCAACGGATCGTGAGGACGCGCCGAATTTCTTCGAGTGCTTCGCCTGTCCTCAATACGAAAAAACCTGTTTTCCCAAAGTCATGAGGTTGGAATTCGAAGATACGGGTATTTCATGATATGACAACCGCCGTCTGCGGTTGTCATATTCATTTATCTGCCGTGCGATTTTTTCGCCCCAAGGCGAAAACGCACATGGCCCTATCATAAATGACTCCGCTTACGCTTCGCATTTATGATATAATGATATGATGCGAAACATCGGTTTCGGGGACTTTTTTTTCGGCCTCGCGCGACAGGGTGCGTATTTAAGGAACGGTAGCATGATTAACCAAAAGAGGGTTCTGTCCGGACTTGACGGATTGGATGCCGCGTTGGATTATATGCGGTACGGGGATAATGTGGTCTGGCAGATCGCCAATGTCGACGAGTACGAATTTTTTGCGCGCGCGTTTGTCGATAAAGCGTTGAGCGAAAATCGAAATATCGTCTATTTCCGTTTCAGCAAGCACAAATCCCTCATCGAGTCGACGGAGGGCGTCAAGGTTCGCGATATCGACATTACAGGCGGATTCGAGACCGTTGTCATGACGATTTCCGACATCATCGAGGACGAAGGAAGGGAGACGCACTATCTCTTTGACAGCATGACGGATCTTCAGGTGGAATGGGTGGCCGATTTCATGATGGGGAATTTCTTCGTTGTGACCGCATCGGAGATCGCGAAGACCAATTCCATCGGGTATTTCGCGTACATGCGCAATCACCATTCCTTTGAGTCCATCGCGAGAATCAGGGAGAGCGCGACCATCATTCTGGACGTGGTTCGCGGCGAAAAGCACATATATTTTCACCCTGTAAAGGTCTTGGAACGGTATCTTCCGACCATATTCCTGCCGCACAAGGCTGATTTTGAGGATACGGACGCCATCGCGCCGCTTACGAACGGCATAGAATTAGCGCGTTATTTCACCTTGGTCGCGCAAAACGGCAATGTGGACAGCGCGCAAAATCTGGACAACTGGGAACGGTTTTTTCTCGAGAAGCGCTCTCTGGCGGAGGCGGGCGACGAGTCGGACATCAAGGATCTCTGTCGCATGATCTTCGGCACGGACGAACGCATATTGGACATCGCGGTGAAGAACGTCACGCTCAAAGATCTGTTGGACATAAAGGCGCGCATGATCGGCGTCGGCAGCATCGGCGGCAAATCGACGGGCATGATCCTGTCTCGCATGATCGTCGCGAAACATCTGCCGGATATTCTGCCCATCCTCGAGCCGCACGATTCCTTTTACATCTGTTCCAATCTCTACTACACCTTCCTCGTCAAGAATAACTGTTGGGGTCTCAAGATCAAACAACGGAAGAAAAGGGGATATTTCCCTGTGGCGGAAATCATCAAGGAAAAGATACTGGAAGGCGCGTTTTCCGACAATATACGCGAACAATTCCGCAGGATGTTGGAATACTTCGGCCAGAGCCCGATCATCGTGCGTTCCAGCAGCCTGCTTGAGGATGGTTTCGGCAACGCTTTCGCAGGCAAATACGAGTCCGTATTCTGCGTGAACAAGGGCACGTTGGAGGACAGGCTCACCGCCTTTGAAGATGCCGTGCGGACGGTGTATGCCAGTACGATGGACGAGTCGGTGCTCGAATACCGCCTGCAACGGGGTTTGACCTCGAAGGATGAGCAGATGGCCTTGCTCGTGCAGCGGGTGACGGGCTCCCTTTTCAAGGATCTTTACATGCCTGCGGCGGCCGGAGTTGCGTTTTCATACAACGCCTACAGATGGAATCAGGCTATCGATCCCTCCGCGGGGATGCTTCGCATCGTCATGGGTTTGGGCACGAGGGCGGTGGATCGAACCGACGGGGACTACCCGCGAATCGCGGCTTTGGACAACCCTGAGATGAAAGCCATGCAGAGCAAGTATGTATCCGATTTCGCGCAATACAAGGTGGACGTGTTGGATCTGTCCGTCAATTCCCATGCCACATTGAAGATCGAGGATGTGACGCCCAAGATGGCCGGTTGGTTTCGAGCGACCATGGTCGAACACGATTTTTCGCGCGAAAACGAGTTAAAGCAGTACGGCATAGATCGCAAAATCGAATTCACCACCTGCGAAAACCTCTTGCAAAACGAGGAATTCGTTGGGGCGATGCGAAAGATCCTCGCGACGGTGCAACGCGAATACGACTACCCCGTGGATATGGAATTCGCGCTGAACATATCCAAGACCGGTCGCTTCGTCATCAATCTGCTCCAGTGCAGACCCTTGCAGGTCGGCGGCTCCGGCATTCGGATGGAATTGCCGTCCATCACGGAGGAGAAGACGTTTTTCCGTTTGAACGGCGGTACGATGGGCGGCGCATACTTCGAGACCATAGACGCGGTGATCCGCGTCGATCCCAAGTCGTATTACGAATACCCGTACAACCAAAAGCCCGCGATTGCAAGGGTCATCGGGCAGATCAATCAATACTACAGATCAGGTGACAAGACCGTCATGCTGTTGGTGCCCGGTCGCATCGGGACATCGTCGCCCGAATTGGGAGTGCCCGTGCGCTTCGCCGAGATCAGCAACGTGAGCGTCGCTTGCGAGGTGTCCTACGAGGGCGCGGGATTTCTGCCCGTGCTGTCGTTTGGAAGTCATTTTTTTCAAGATTTGGTAGAAGCTGATATTTTCTACGCTTCCATCTTTGAAAACAAGGAGACGACGCTTTATTACGCACAGGACTTTTTCGACCAATACGAAAATATTCTGCGAGATACGGTTTCGGAAATAGAGGACGAGGCAATAGAGGACATTGTGCGCGTGTACGATATGAGCGGCAAGGATTTGAAGATCGTTTCGGACATTACGACGGGCGAAACGCTCTGCGGATATTTTTAGGAGGATTATATGCGAATTATTTTGGACGGAATGGGCGGCGACAACGCGCCGAGGGAGATTGTAAAGGGCGCGGCCGAGATTTCCTCGCTCATAGATCACGAGATATGCATCGTCGGCGACGAGGAACGGATCAAATCACTGCTAGCCGAGTTCGAACATGATGCGAAGAGGATCAGCATTTTGCATGCGCCGGACGTCATCGGCAACGAGGATTCTCCCGTCAAGGCCGTACGGCGCAAGAAGGACTCGTCGCTTGTGAAGGGCATGGAAGCGGTCAAGAACGGCGAGGGCGACCTCTTCATCTCGGCGGGAAACAGCGGCGCCATCATGAGCGGCGGAGTATTCCTTTTGGGGCGAATTCGCGGCATCGATCGCCCGGCCATCGGCAGCACATATCCGATTCTGGGAGAGGGCGGAGCCTCATTGCTCATAGATTCCGGAGCGAACGCGGAATGCAAGCCGCAAAACCTTCTGCAATTTGCCGTAATGGGCAGCATTTACGCGAAGCTCGTCCTCGAAAAGAGAAATCCGTCCGTCGGCTTGGTCAATATGGGTACGGAACCCGGCAAGGGGAGCGCGATGGTGAAGGACGCCTTCGAATTGCTGGAACGGAGTCGCAACGGCAAGGCGAATATCAATTTTATCGGCAATGTCGAGGCGCGGGATGTTCCCATCGGCATCTGCGACGTGATCGTCTGCGACGGATTCATCGGCAATGTGATCCTCAAGATGACGGAGGGCGTTGCGCTCAGCATATCCCATCTGATTCGTCGCAAATTTTCCGAAGGCGTATTGGCGAAGGCCGGCGCGGCTCTGCTGTACAATAAATTGGGAGAACTCAAAAAAGCTTTCGATTATACGGAATACGGCGGCGCGCCAATCCTTGGCGTGAAGGGCGCCGCGGTGAAATTGCACGGCTCCTCTTCGGCGAAGGCCGTTCGCAACGGCATTGCGCGCGCGATACCGTTCATGGAACACAACGTGGTCGCAACGATAGAAAACGCGATGGCGGGACTTTAGGAGATCGCGAACGATGTCGGATAGAATAGACTTAAAAAAATTGCAACGCGACATCGGCTATCGTTTCAAGACCTCGACATTTTTGGAGAACGCCATGATGCACACCTCCTATGTCAACGAACTGGGTCTTGACAAGACTAGGTCGAATCAACGCCTCGAATACCTCGGTGACGCGGTGGTGGAATTATCCGTAACGAGCGCCGTATTCGAGAAGTTGCCCGACGCCGACGAGGGTACGCTGTCGAGTCTTCGCGCGAAATT
>JAIRTJ010000031.1 GCA_031254995.1 Eubacteriales Family XIII. Incertae Sedis bacterium | reverse complement strand
CCTAAGCCTCTCCTCGTTTCTCGCCGATATGACGAGCTTCGCTCCGGCAAAGCCGTAGCCCGCCGCGATCGCGCCGCCGAGCGCCCCCGTGGCGCCGGTCACGACCGCAACCTTGCCCTCAAGCGAGAACATCTTCTCGACGAAGTTTTTTTCCACGTTGATACTCATTTGCCTGTACTCCTCTCTTTGGTTACGCCGATGAGATATTCCCGCAAAGCCCTATTGCGCGCGTCGGCCTGCTCAAACGTCCATTTTTGATAACCCTCGCCCGTTTTGAATCCCAGTTTGCCCTCGTCGACGAGTTTGACAAGCAGGGCCGACGGTTCATGCTTGTCCGCGAGATACGACAAAACGCCCTTCTGTATGGCGAGGGCGAGATCGGCGCCGATCATGTCCACGTTTTCCAGCACGCCCATAGCGGCCATCTGAGACCCGGTCCGTAGCGAAGCGCCTCGTCCACGGTCGCCGCATCCGCGATACCGGCTTCGACCATGTGGAGCGCCTCGCGCCACAGCGCGTGCTGCAATCGGTTCGCCACGAAGCCTCGCACGCCTTTCATGTATTTGATGGTTTTTTTGCCTATTTTTTCAGGTAATCGTAGATCGCGCTCATCACCTCCTGCGACGTGTCCTCTCATTTGACGACCTCAACGAGCGGAATAAGATATGGAGGGTTCCAGAAATGCGCGCCGACGATGCGGTCTTTCTTCTCCGTCTTGCTTGCGATCTGCGTAATGCTCATTACGCTCGTGTTCGTCGCGAGTATCGTGTCCGGACGAACCAACGGTTCGATATCCCCGAACAGATCCTGTTTGATTTCCATATTCTCCGGCACGCACTTGACGACAAGGTCGGCGCCATCAAGCGCCTCATACATATTGTCCGTAAAACCGATACGCGACAGGATCGCGCTTGCCTCGTTGCCCGTCATCGCGTCGTTTTCTATGAGAATATCGAAGCTTCATTTTATGGGTTCGAAAGGGTCTTGCTCCCTGCAATCGGAATGCCGTCATCCCGAAATGGCCCGGCGCCGCGTAAGACTGAACATCTTTGATTTCAACTTTTCTCATTCGTCATTCCCTCCGGTCTGTTTTGATTTAACCGATGTGTATCTGTTTTATGGCCCCGCGAGACGGTGGGCGCGCCGATCATCCTATTGCTGAGACGCAGCGCCAACAGGATGGCGACGATTGTCATACAGCCAAGCACAATGGACAAAGCGCGGTAACTGCCCCCTGTCGCGCCGAGAACACACGCCATGAGAACAAATGTCACGTTTCGCAGGGCGACAACGACGGGCGTCACGACGCGGTTCACCGAAGCGAATTCGGGCGGGCCGAATATCTGCATGATCATGGACGGAAGCAGATTGAACACGCCGCCGACAAGCACCGCCGTCATTACCGCCAAAATCATAGTGCCGGCCTTGCTGCCGGTCGCCGCCGCCAACAAAAACTGCATAGCTGCCAGATAGACGCCGAATCCGATGACAGTCGCCTTCGTGCCGAATTTCTGATCCAAAGAACCAATGATATAGTTGCCCAAAACCCCCACTACCGAGGAAACTGCCAACCACAGCGTACCCTCCGTCATTGTGGATCCGGCCGCCATGACGCGCGGCACGAATTGCGTCATGGTAGAGGAAGAATTGATCATAAACAGACCGAACACAATCGACACGAGCCACATCTGCCGGGAGCGCAACAGCATGCCCACCGTCCATGCGCTTTGCCCGTCCGAAACATTCTGCGCGGACGCTTCGGGAGGATCGTTATCCGGACGGGTTCCGGCTTCTTCCGGCGTCGCCCTGATGATAAAAATTGCCAACAGCGCGATAGCCGCCGTGATCAGGGAAATCACCGTGAACGGCTCTCCAATCCCCCCTCCGACACGGGCCACCCACGCAAACAGCGGAACCAAAACCGCTTCGCAAGCGGGGATACCCATCGCGGCAAAACCCAATGCGATCCCCTTTTTTCTGTGGAACCAGTTGGACATATAGGTATTGGTCGACACAAGGTTCAGGCAATTGCACACAGCCATCAGCAAAATCACAACGATCCCGTACGCGGCGACCGACTTCACTTGGCCGTTCAGGAAGTAGAGCGCCGCAAAGACAAACAGGAAGATCACTGTCGGCGTCTTAGCGCCTTTCGCGGCGACCCATTGCCCGAAAAACATCGTCGCCGCAACGCCCAACCAACCGCCTACGCTTGAATATGCCAACAGACCGTTTGCGTCCCATCCATATGCCTCCTCGAAAAGCTTTGGGCTGACATTCAGCAAGTCCGCCGCCGCGATGCTGATCATAAAGAGCAGACCGACGAAGATCACGACGCTCCAACCTTTCCTGCCAAATCCATTCCGCGATTCTCGCATCATGATTCTCCTTCGGCTCACTCAATCCATAGCGGTTGCTTCTTCCTATGCGGCCGCATTTTTTTCGCCGCCAAAAACCTTCGGTCTCTTGACGCCGAGCGCGCCAAGCGCGCCGATAAGGGCAATTGCGCCGACGATCATGATAGAAGCGGTGTATGTGCCCGTCATCAGCAGGGCCATGCTTCCGAGCGACACGCCGAGGGATCCGACGATCAAACCGACGCCAAGAGCCGTTCCGTATACCTTGCCGACGATTGTGATGGGCAACCGGGTTGAGGCAAAAAATGCGACGTTCGGCATGATGTTCGCGATCGAAAATCCTACAAAGAAGAGAGCGACGATCAAAACCGGCAGGTTATCGTATACAAAAGATGCTTTGATTGAAACGCAGCAGACGCAGTTGATCAGAAACATCACCAAGATCGCGATTCGGCTGTTACCTTTGAAGAATTTGGTAATGCAGACGCCGGACAGGAGGGATCCGATGACATTCCCGAGCTGTACCGCGATCATGACGGAGCCCGCGAACACGGCGCCCTTGCCAATCCCCATCGGCGGGTCGATGGCCATGTAGCCCGGGGTTAGATCGTTGAACGCATTCAAACTCCACGTATAGCAGATACCTATGAGAATCAGCAAGTACAGTAAGGGCGTTTTTGCGAGTTTGCTGAAAGCGTGATCGGCGTTGCCGCCCGTCTCGGCGTCATGCGCCTCAACGGAAGGAAGCACAACCTTTCTCGTGATGATCACGACGATGATGTAGAAGATCGCTGCGACAATGGGTACGATGGCCAACCTTTCCAGTGCGGTCTGCCAGCC
>JAIRTJ010000127.1 GCA_031254995.1 Eubacteriales Family XIII. Incertae Sedis bacterium | reverse complement strand
CGCGTTTGCGACCCGTCACAACGATCAGAAAGATCAGAAGAATCAGCGCGAGCGCAAGTGCGAGCGCCGCAAAGATGAAATACGGTCGAACCCATTTCGTCTCCGTCAACTGCTCCGTTGCGGCGGCGACAGCAGCTTTATCGTATGAAATGTACATCGAAGTCCCGCTTGGAAGAGCATCCGAAAAATATCCGAATGGAAGAGTATCCGAAAAATATCCGACGGTTTTGGGGTGTTCCTTCATTTCCCCGTCCTTATACGTGCGATACGCGGGCGCGGATACAAAGACTGCGAGGTCGGCGGGATAGCCGCTCTCATTTAATCGTACATTGGCGATAGATCCCGATCCGCCGCCGATATAGTAGGATGCTCCGCCGGCGTCCAAGAGTTTTTCGACTTCGTCGTATCTCCGCTTTTTCTCTGAAACGAATTCGGCGCGGAGGTCTTCCAGATTCTTTTCATAATGCTTTTCGAAGATCTTCTTGACGCCGGGCGCGTCGAAATTCGAGACCTTAAACATCACGTTTACGCCGTAGCCGTCATTGCTGTGTTTTTCGCGAACAAGGTCTTCGTCAAAGAACATCGGCCCAATATCGAAGGATATGCGGCGGTTGTCGGACATAGCCCACTCGTAACCGGGCTCTCCTTGGTAGAAGATTGCTTCGTTCTTGCGCGAATTGTCCGCCGTTTTCGTTTGCGAATCCTCGCCCGAAGCCGCTTCATCCGACGATCCCGAATCGGACGCCGCGTCTGAGACGACATCGTTTATCGACTCCTCGTCGAAATCCTCGGGCGCGTAGAACGACATACTGTCTTCGATCATTTCCGCAATTTCCGAGTAGATATGTCTTTCCGTGTCGTTGAATTCCCGCACCGCGTTCGCGTCAGATTCCATGCGATAATCCGGATCTCGCGGATCGATGCCGCCGAATTCCGAATAGAGTTGGGTGAGGTGCGCGGTATCAGAATTGATTCTGCCTTTAAAGAAATCGCTGTCGAAATACGCCCTGTCCAAAAGGATATCGGCCGCGCTGACTCTCGTTGCGACGTACTCCTCCTGCATGTGCAACAGATTTGCGCCTGCGAAGATCACAGCGGACGCAGAGCTCGCAGACAACGCCGCGACGAGAATAAAAGCGATCAGTCTTCCCGCAAGGCCGCTATTTGATTTTTTCGATTTTATATCCAATGCCCCACACCACCTTTAAGTATCTCGGATTTCGGGGATCTATCTCGATCTTCTCCCTGATCCTTCGAATGTGTACGGCAACGGTGTTTTCGGGGTTGAAGGAGGGTTCGTTCCACACGGTTTCATAGATGCGATCCATGGAGAACACCTTGCCCGCGTTTTTCGCAAGCAGACACAATATCCCGAATTCGATGGGCGTGCAAGCGATTTGCTCCCCATCCAACGTTACGGTTTTTTCCTCGTCGTCAACGCAGAGTCCCCCGGTCTTATAAACGCCGGTTTTCTTCTCCATGCCTCCGAGGTCGGCGTAACGCCGGATGAGTGAGCGCACCCGAGCCGTGAGTTCGAGTGGATTGAAAGGCTTGGTCACGTAATCGTCGGCCCCGATGTTCAGGCCCGTGACCTTGTCGCAGTCCTCCGATTTCGCCGAAAGCATGATGATCGGAATGTTCTTGCTCTCGCGTATTTTCATGGTCGCCCGCATACCGTCCATCTTTGGCATCATGATATCCATAATGACGAGATGAATATCCTCGGCCGATATTGCCGCCAAGGCTTCTTCGCCGTCATGCGCCTTGCGAACGCGATAACCCTCCGCCGCAAGATAGATCTCGATGGCATTCGCGATATCTTTGTCGTCGTCGACCACTAGAATGTCGTACACCCGAAACCCCGTTTCCGTACACGTATACCGCCGGCCTCATTGCCGACATATGGATACTATATGATCAATCTTACCATATACCGGGGGTGTTTCTTACAATTTTATTAATAAAGCATGATCGCCGAGCCGGATTTGCGAACCGGCGTCGTCATTTAAATATCTCCGCGGCAATGACCATCTTCATGACTTCGGACGTTCCTTCGTAGATTTCCGTGATTTTCGCATCCCGCATCATGCGTTCCGCGGGATAGTCCTTGATGTATCCGTAACCGCCGTGAAATTGGACGGCCTTTGTCGTCACATACATGGCCGTCTCGGAGCAGGACAGCTTTGCTTCCGCCGCTTCCGTCGTAAATGGCAAGCCCATCTGCTTTCTGTAAGCCGCGTTGTAAAGGAGAAAACGACTTCCGTCGATGCGCGTTTTCATCGAACTCATTTCGAACGCCAACGCCTGGAATTTGTCCAACGTCTTCCCGAATTGCTTCCGCTGTTTCATATAGGTCGCCGTTTGATCGAAAGCGCCTTGCGCGATGCCGAGAGCTTGGGCCGCAATGCCAAGGCGTCCGACGTCCAACGACGTCATGGCCGTCTTAAAACCCCTGCCGAGTTCGCCCAAAAGATTTTCTTTGGGTATCTTGCAATTCTCGAAAACGAGCTCGCGCGCGACTGACGCGCGGATGCCCATCTTGTTTTCCTTCTTCCCGAAGTTGAAGCCGGAACGCCCTTTTTCCAAGATGAACGAGCTGATTCCGCGCGTTCCTTTGGATTTATCGGTCATGGCCATGATCACGTAGATATCCGCTATGCCGCCGCCCGAAATAAATATTTTCGTCCCGTTGAGCAACCAGTGATCGCCCTTATCCTCCGCTTTGGTCTGTTGCATGGCGGCGTCGGTTCCTGCGTTCGGTTCCGTCAGACCGAACGCGCCGAGATGTTCTCCCGACAGCAATTTCGGCAGATATTTTCGTTTCTGTTCCTCCGTTCCGTAGGTAAAAATCGGCCAACAGCACAGAGCGTTGTGCGTCTGTACGATGACCGCGTGCGACCCGCTGATCTTTCCGAGCTCCTCGATCGCCATGACATAGGTCACGTAATCCGCGCCCGCGCCGCCGTACTCCTCGGGAAACGGCATACCCATCAGCCCCAATTCCCCGAGCTTCTTGATGCTCTCCTCCGGATAGATCGCGCCTTCATCCCATTCTTCGCAATAGGGGGCGATCTCCCTCTCCGCGAATTCCTTCAACATCCTCTTCACTAATTGTTGCTCTTTTGAATAGCCGAACTCCATATGCTCCTCTTTCTCCTTCTTCCGGTTCATTCCTCTGTTGTCTGTTTGCGCGCAAACGCCCGATTCTCGCCTCTCGAAATTCGGTTGATTTCGTCTCGTTTGTCGACCGCCTTCCGGCGTCAGGGAACGTCAGGACGGCAACGACCAGTCGAATATATCCAAAAATGGTTTATTTCTCCGTACACGAAAGTCGTCAGCGTCCTTTTCGGTCCAATCGTAGATGCCTTTGCCCGCAGAGAGTCCCGTATACCCATCCCTAAGACCCTTTCGCACGGTTTCCTGGACATCCGTCGCGTTGCAGAGCGTGGGATAGACGTTCAAAGCGATGTCGCGTTCCAATTCGAAGCCCACGAAATCATAGTATTCGAGGAGTCCGACGGAACCGTAACGAAGGCCGACGACGTATTTCATCGCAAGATCGATGTCCGCGGCGCTCGCCGCTCCGCGTTCGATCATGTAGATCGACTCGCGAAACAGAGCCTGCGCCAAACGATTTCCGATGAATCCGGGAAGTTCCCGCTCCAAGACGACGACGGCTCGCTTCATTTTTTCGAGGATGCTCTTCGCTTTCAAGAGCGTGTCTTGCGACGTTTCGGGGCCTCCCGCAAGTTCGACCAAGGGTTGCAGATGCGTCGGCTGAAAAGGGTGCGCCACAACGAATCGATCCTTCTTCTTCACGTGCGCGATCAATGTTTCCGCGGTGAGCGACGACGTGGTTGACGCGATGATCGCGTCCGGTCGCGCCGCGCGCTCGATCTTTTCATAAACCCCCTTCTTTGTATCGATATCCTCAAAAACCGTCTCGAAAATGAAATCGCAATCAGCAAGATCCGCATAATCGAACGTCGGTTGCAACAGCTTCATCGCCGCCTCGATGTTCGCGTCCGTTACCAGTCCTTCCTCCTTGAGATCCGCGAAATTTTGCTTTACAATCCTCAATCCTCTGTCGCGTTGATTCT
>JAIRTJ010000104.1 GCA_031254995.1 Eubacteriales Family XIII. Incertae Sedis bacterium | reverse complement strand
CCGCACAGTCATCTCACTGCTGTATCCTTCTTTGTAAGACTCAATTCGACTATCCTATTTGAATGAGACAACTCGACCCAGCACCCTCTATTGGGTCGAGCTGAGATTATCGAGTTAGGAGATTCGCGCACGAAGTTTGAAAATAACAAAAACCCCTTGAAATCTCGTTTCTTTTCGTGTTAAAATACAATCCGTTATTGCGAACGGTCCGCCGGCCATTGCAAAGGGCGATGTAAGCCGAGAACGTTTCGGGAGTCAGGGAGGAAATAACGCATGAATATTATCGAAGCGGTCACGCAGGAGTACCTGCGGGATGACGTTCCCGAGATCAAGGTCGGGGATACGGTCAAGGTTCATATCAAGATCAAGGAAGGCGCGCGCGAGCGAATTCAGGTGTTCGAGGGTTTCGTTCTGAAAAAGCAAAACGGCGGCATTTCCGAGACATTTACGGTCAGGCGCGTCGCGTCGGGCGTCGGCGTCGAAAAGACGTTCCCGATCAATTCGCCCAAGATCGACAAGATAGAGGTCGTCAAGCACGGTTTCGTCCGCAGGGCGAAGCTCAATTACATGCGCAAACGAACCGGCAAGTCCGCGCGAATCAGAACAAAAGAAAAAAACTGACGGCGCGATGGATCGCATCAACTGGTATCCGGGCCATATGAAAAAAACGCGCGAACTCATCGCGGCTCATCTGAAATTGACGGATGCGGTCATCGAGGTTTGCGACGCCCGAATACCCGTGTCGGGAAGAAATCCGATAATAGATGAGTTGGTCGCGGGCAAGGATCGCGTCCTAGTCCTGAACAAGAGCGATTTGGCCGATGCGTCGGCTAACGAGGCATGGGTCGATCATTACAAAAAGTCGGACGTCGAATCCCGTCCGCGGGTTGTGCTCGCGCTGAACAGCCTGAGCGAACAGAGCGCGCGCTCACTCTTTAAAAAACTCGAAACGATGGAAGTCGATATGGAACGAAGGCGGGCTCGTCGCGCGGAAGACGCGCGCGCCGCCGGAGGTCTTGTCGCGCAAAGCGACGGTGCGCCGCGAAAGCGGAGGCCATTGCGCGTCATGGTCGTCGGCATACCGAATTCCGGAAAGTCATCGTTGATCAACCGCTTGGTGGGCAGAAAGAGCGCGGCGACCGGGGACAGACCCGGCGTGACGCGCGGCAAACAGTGGCTCGCGCTCGCCAACGGCATGCAACTCTTGGATACTCCGGGCATCCTTTGGCCGAAATTCGAGGATCCGCAAGTCGGCCTGCATCTCGCGTTCTGCGGCTCCATACGCGACGAGGTCATGGATATCGAGAGTTTGAGTTTGGAACTCATTCGAACGTTGCTGAGGGAATATCCGGACATGCTCGCGGCGCGGTTTCGTCTCGATTCTCCGGCTTCGGCCATCGTTTCCGATTATGAAGCCGAGCCCTATGATCCCGCGTTGCGCACGATGGAACGGATCGCCGCGGCACGGGGATACATATTGCCTCGCGGGAGATTTGACTTCGCGCGCGCGGCGAGCGCCATACTCGATGAATTTCGCTCAGGAAAGATCGGGCGCATCACATTGGAACATCCGGAAAAACGTTAGGGACTGTGCGATGAACCGACAGGAACGGGAGACGATGCTTCGCGAAAAGCTCGCGACTATGAGTCGATACGAGAATGAATTGCGCGCGCAGGGCGTCGTCCGCATCGCCGGCGTCGACGAGGTCGGACGCGGTCCGCTGGCCGGTCCCGTCTGTGCCGCCGCCGTCGTATTGCCTCAGGATTTCGACGTTCTCGGCGTAGACGATTCAAAAAAGCTCTCCGAAAAAAAGCGGGAAGCGCTGTATGAACGCATCGTTGAAAGAGCGCTCGCTTGGGGCATCGGCATGACGGACAATCGACGCATAGACGAGATCAATATTTTGAACGCGACTAAGGAGGCCATGTTGGCGGCGCTCGCGGAAGCGGGAAAGCGGCTCAAATTTCCGATCGAACGCGTTCTGATCGACGCCGTAGAGTTGCCGGAATCGGGAATTCCCGGTATCGCCATCATCAAGGGGGATGAGAAGAGCGTGTCCGTCGCGGCGGCGTCCATCGTGGCAAAGGTCACGCGCGACAGGTTGATGGCGGAGTTCGATGCGGTTTATCAGGGGTACGGCTTTGCGTCCAACAAGGGGTACGGCACGAAGACCCATTACGAGAGCATCGCAAAGCTCGGACTCACGCCCATCCATCGCCGGACGTTTTTGCGCGGCTCGCATAGCGTTTTTTCTCGCTAAGCGTCTCTCCGCCCTTGAACTTTCCGCCGGTTCGGATTAAAATATCATAGTATGCGCTTATTAAAAAGCGTCGCGGCACAGCTTGCGTTTTTCGCGCGAAAAACTTGCAGGCCGTCGCTCCGCGCGCGGTTCTGAACGCGGAGTCGCGGATCGGAGACGTAACGACCGAAACGCGCAAAGGAGTCGAAGTTTTGAAGATCACAGATCTGTTGAAAGAACGAAATACGTTCTCATTTGAGGTGTTTCCGCCAAAGGAGGACGTTCCTTTGGACGCGTTGGAACATACGCTGTCTCGACTCTGCGCGTGCGCTCCGGACTTCATAAGCATCACCTATGGAGCAGGGGGCACGAACAAAGGTCGTTCCGCGGATGTCTGTCGTCTGGTGAAGGAATCGGGACGGACCGCTTTACCTCATTTTACCTGTATTGGGAATACGCGGGAAATGATCGACGAATACATCGAAAGCTATCTCGATTTGGGCATCGAAAACGTCCTGCTTCTAAGGGGCGATCTGCCAAAGGGTTGGACCGGCACGAACGGCGATTTCGCTCACGCGGACAGTTTGATCGCGCATTTCCGCGAGAGACATCCGGAATTGGCTTTCGGCGCGGCCTGTTATCCCGAAACGCATATCGAGTCCGACAATCAGGAAGAGGACGTGAAATACCTGAGGCGAAAGCAAGATATGGGCGCGGGATTTTTCGTGACGCAGCTCTGCCATGATGCGACGGCCTATGAACGATTCGCGGAACGGCTTGAAAAAGCGGGCGTTACGGCGCCCGTGATCGTCGGCGTCATGCCGATATTGTCGAGGGCCGGAACGATCAAGATGACCCTTTCCAACGGTTGCTCGATACCTGCGGAATTGGCCGCGATCATCGGGAAATACGAGGACGACGAGGAGGGTTTTTCTGAGGCGGGGAAGGAGTTTACCGTGCGGCTCATCGAGCGATACATCGCTGCCGGCGTTCGCGGTCTGCACCTGTATACGCTGAACAAGCACAAGGAGATCGCGGAGATCGCGAGGCATTGCGACATAGACGGATTTCGCGCGAAACGATAGGCGACCGAAATTGCGGTCGACGGCGGGACAAGGGAGTGAGGAGACAATATGCGAAGCGATATTGAGATTGCGCAATCAACGAAACCGGAGCCCATTGACATCATCGCGGAAAAGGCGGGCATCGACGCACGCTATCTTGAACATTACGGACGTTACAAAGCAAAGGTCGATTACGGAATGTTGCGAGAGCGATCCGCAGACGCGAAGGATGGCAAGCTGATTCTCGTCACGGCGATCACGCCTACTCCCGCAGGCGAGGGGAAGACCACGACCACCGTCGGTCTCGCCGACGGCTTGGTTCGCATCGGAAAGAATGTCTCGGTCGCGCTTCGCGAGCCGTCGCTCGGCCCGGTTTTCGGCGTGAAAGGCGGCGCCGCAGGCGGCGGGTACGCGCAGGTCATACCCATGGAGGACATCAATCTGCATTTCACAGGCGACATGCACGCGATCGGCGCGGCGAACAATCTTCTCGCCGCGATGGTCGACAATCACATATTTCAGGGAAATTCCTTGGGGATCGATCCGCGAGGGATCACATGGCGCAGATGCGTCGACATGAACGATCGCCAGCTTCGCAAACTGACAAACGGTCTCGGTGGCATGACCGGGGGAATGCCTCGGGAGGATGCCTACGACATCACGGTCGCGAGCGAGGTCATGGCGATACTCTGTCTCGCTTCCGACATCGAAGACCTGAAACGCAGAATCGCTGCGATCATCGTCGGCTATAATTTCGCCGGGGAGCCGGTTACGGCCGGACAGCTGAAGGCGCAGGGCGCGATGACCGCTCTCTTGAAGGATGCTCTGAAGCCGAATTTGGTTCAGACCTTGGAGCATACGCCCGCGTTCGTGCACGGCGGGCCTTTCGCAAACATAGCGCACGGTTGCAATTCGGTCATGGCGACGAAATTGGCGTTGCGCCTCAGCGATTACGTCGTCACGGAGGCGGGTTTCGGCGCCGACCTGGGCGCTCAGAAGTTTTTCGACATAAAGTGTCGCGCCGCAAATCTCACGCCGTCGGCTGTCGTCGTCGTTGCGACGATCCGCGCCCTGAAACATCACGGAGGCGCGAAGCGAGAAGATCTAGGCAAAGAGGATTTGGCGGCTCTCAACATGGGCTTTCCGAACCTCATGCGCCACGCGGAAAACATTCGCGAGGTATACGGCTTGCCCGTTGCGATCGCGATCAACCGTTTTCCGACAGACACGGAAGCCGAGTTGAAATTGATCGAACTTCGATGCAAGGAATCCGGCGTGAAAGCCGTCCTGTCGGAGGTGTGGTCAAAAGGCGGAGAGGGAGGAATCGCGCTCGCGGAGGAAGTCGCGCGGCTCTGTGAGGTTCCCGGAAAATTCAGATACAGTTACGATACGAATCTCAGCATATCCGAGAAGATCGAGGAGATCGCGACAAAGGTATATCGCGCGCGCGACATCGTCATCGCGCCGTCGGCGGTCAAGGAGATCGAGGCGTTGGAACGATTGGGGTTCGGCGATTTGCCCATATGCGTGGCCAAGACCCAGTACAGCTTTTCCGACGACCCGAAATTGCTCGGCGCGCCGGATGATTTTGCGCTTACGGTGCGCGGCGCCAAGGTTTCGGCCGGCGCGGGCTTCATAGTCGCGCTTACGGGCGACATCATGACGATGCCCGGCTTGCCGAAAATTCCCGCAGCCGAGCGCATCGACGTGGACGCGGACGGCAAGATATCGGGATTGTTTTGATCGATACAGGCGATGGTCGCGTTCTCTGTCGGGAAATCGACCGGCCGTGGTGCAGTTGAATGGATGAGGTGATTCATGACGGAATTCATCGAAATGAGCGTGAGGCAATTCGTGTCGGAACTCTCAGGCAAGAGACCGACGCCCGGCGGAGGCGGCGCGTCCGCATTGGTCGGCGCCGTAGGCATCGCGTTGGGCGGAATGGTCGCGAATCTGACGATCGGGAAGAAGAAGTACGCCGACGCGGAAGAGGACATGAAGCGACTCAAGGTTGCGGCCTATCGGATTCAGAAGGAATTGTTGGCATTGATATCGAAGGACGCCGAGGCATTCGGCCCGCTTGCCGGAGCTTACCGAATGCCGACGGAGACCGAAGAGGAACGCGCCTCAAAGATGAGAGTCATGGAGGCGGCGCTCAAGGAGTCCGCGCTGATTCCCTTGGAGATGATGAAGCGTTGCGCGGAGGCAATCGACCTGTTGGGCGAGTTGGCGAGGAAAGGCAGCAAATTGGCCGTGAGCGACGCGGCTTGCGGCGCAATACTCTGCAAGGCGGCTTTGCAATCGGCTTGGCTCAATGTCTGCGTCAACACGATGAGCATTCGGGATCGAGCGTTTTCAGAGAGAACAAACGAGGAGGGAAGAAAGCTGATCGAAGCGTATTCCGCGCTCGCGGACGAGATATACGCTGAGGCGGAATACGATTTTACGAGGGCGCCCGCATGACGAGATTGTTGCGAGGAAGCGAGGTGAGGGACGCGCTTATGCCTAAACTGGCGGAAAGAGCGACCGCGTTGCGCGACGCAGGCATTTCGCCGTGTTTGGCTTCGTTTCGCGTCGGCGATAGAGAGGACGACGTCGCCTATGAGCGAGCGATTGCGCGCGCGGCGGAAGGCATCGGAGTCGAGACGCGTCGGATCATCGTTCCCGCGCACACGGGGCAGACTGAAGCGCTTGCCGAGATCACCAGACTCAACGAGGACGCTTCCGTTCACGGCGTAGTGATCTTTCGGCCTCTGCCTCTCTCGATGAACGAGGCCGAGATATGCGCGAATCTCGTCGCGGAAAAGGATGCGGACGGCGTTACGCCGAAATCCATGGCCGGTTTGTACGCGGGAACGCTCGAGGGCTCGCGCGGAAACCGGCAGGACGGAGTTTTCGCCCCATGCACGGCTGAGGCGATCGTTGCGATTCTGGATCATTTCGGCATTGAGATCGAAGGGAAACGGGTTGCGGTAATAGGTCGCAGCGCAGTCATCGGAAAACCCGTGAGCCTATTGCTGTTGGCGAGAAACGCCACGGTGACGATCTGTCACAGGAAAACAGAGAGTCTCGCGCGGGTCGCATCCGAGTCGGAAATCTTAGTCGCCGCAGCGGGATTGAAGGATGATCCCGGGTTCGGTCGCGATTTTTTCAGTGCGGGGCAGACGGTGATCGACGCCGGCATTCGCATCGCCGGGGACGGTCGCGTATGCGGCGACGTGAACGCGGATGAGGCGGTGGGGACGGTCGCGGCTCTTACGCCCGTACCCGGCGGGGTCGGCTCCGTCACCGTATTGAAATTGTTGGAGCACGTCTTGATTGCGGCCGAACGCAGGAGATGCGAGTTCGCCTCCCAAACGTCGCTTGGCGCGGAGTCGAATGGTGCGAACATATGTACGCGGGCGGAGGATTCTCGGCGATGAAGAGTACGGAGTTGAGCGTCGTGCTGAAGCGGGTTGCGGACGGCGAGTTATTGCCGCAGGAAGCGGTAAAACTCCTTGCGCTCGCCTCCTACGACGATATGGGTTTCGCGAAGATCGATCTGGCGAGGGAAGCGCGGACAGGGCGGCCTGAGGTCGTATTCTGTCTCGGCAAGACGCCGGAGCAAGCGGCGTCCATTATGCGGCGCATGGCGGATTCGTCCGAGCTCGTCGTCGCTACGAAGGCGGATCCTTCGCATTTCGACGCGACGCGCGCTCTCTTTGAAAGAGAGTTCCCGGACGAACGCGACTTTGAATTGGCA